>JANRCO010000001.1 GCA_030726975.1 Ilumatobacteraceae bacterium
GCGCAGAGAGCGCTCCAGAAGAGGTAACCGTCGACCCGCAGCGTCGCCAGCAAATTGGCGATACCCGTCCAGCTCCTCGTGCAGCAACTGCAGCAGCGAGCGCGCCAAGCTCGGCAGGCGAAGCAAAGAAGCCTGAAGGAAAATCGGGCAACAACAAGCGCCGCCGGGGTGGCCGTGGTCGTTCGGGAGGCTCGGGGGCAAATCGTGCGCGCGAAAGCGCAGTGCTCGATGCCGACATCGTGGAACGCCGTCGTGGCCGTGAGCGCAACGGTCGACCCGTTGGTCGCTACCTCATGTGCGTACAGGTACGTGACGGGTTCACCCAAGTGGCAGTGCTCGAGGGGCGAAAGCTCATTGAGCATTACGTCAGCCGCCCAGCCGACGATGCCAACCAAATTTACGGCAATATCTACATTGGCCGCGTGCAAAACGTCCTTCCTGGTATGGAAGCCGCTTTCGTTGACATTTCAACACCTAAAAATGCAGTGTTGTATCGCGGAGACGTTCAATATGACACCGAAGACATTGTAGAGAAGCAAGAAGACAAGCGCATTGAAGAAATTCTCAAAGCGCGTCAACTCATTTTGTGCCAGGTCACAAAAAACCCAATTTCGGCAAAAGGCGCGCGACTCACCCAAGAAGTGTCGTTGCCAGGCCGTTTCGTAGTGCTCATACCTCACTCAAAAACATATGGCATCTCAAAGCGCCTGCCCGACGATGAACGCAAGCGCTTGCGCTCGGTACTCGATCGCGTGAAGCCGGTCGAGCATGGTCTCATTGTTCGTACTGCAGCAGAACATGCAACTGAGCAAGAACTTCGTGCCGACATGGCGCGCTTACTTGACGAGTGGGAGCGCATCGACGCTGCAGCGAAGAAGGCAACAGGGCCTACCTTGCTCTACCGCGAGCCAAGCGTTGCAGTGCGTGTCATTCGTGAAGAGTTCAATGCGGAATATCGCGGTGTCATCATTGACGACCAGCAGTTGTACGAAGACGTCAAAGGCTACGTTGGTGCATTCAACCCAGAACTTGCTGATCGTGTTGAGCTTTATGGTTCAACGTCAACGAGCGGGGGAGTCGACACCGCTGAGGGCGAAGTGTCAGACGCTCCCACCTTGCCAATTTTCGAGAACTACCACGTGCATGAACAGTTGCATAAGGCGCTCGATCGCAAAGTGTGGCTGCCGTCAGGTGGTTCACTCATCATCGAGCACACGGAAGCCCTTACCGTCATCGACGTCAATACCGGTAAAAACGTAGGTACGTCGAACCTTGAGGAAACCGTCTTCCATAACAACCTTGAAGCTGCCGAAGAAATTGCCTTACAGCTGCGCTTGCGCGACATTGGCGGCATCATCGTCATCGACTTCATCGACATGGAAATGAAAGAAAACCGCCGCAAGGTGGTCGATTCATTCCGCTCCGCCTTGTCGCGCGACAAAACGCGCACGCAAGTGCTCGATGTGTCAGACCTTGGTCTGGTGGAAATGACCCGTAAGCGTATTGGCGAGGGTCTCCTCACCAGCTTTGCTACCTCGTGTCCCGATTGCGATGCCCGAGGCATCGTGGTCGACTACGGCCTCATTGGTTAATTCTCTTGCGCTATCACCATTTCAACCCTGCCGCGGGTTGGTTTGGTGAGTTCACCACTTATATGATGGGAAATCGTTATGTACGCAGTCATCGCCTCCGGCGGAAAACAAGAAAAAGTCACTCAGGGCGAAAAAGTCCAGGTCGAACTTCTCGGCATTGCCGATGGTGAAGAGGTGCGCTTCGCACCTGTTCTCTTCGTCGATGGCGACACCGTCCTCGCAACACCCGACCAATTGAAGGGCGTCAGCGTTGTTGGCCGCGTCATTGGAACCACTGCTGGTCCAAAAATAGATGGTTTCACCTACAAGCGCCGCACGAACCAGCGCCGTCGCTATGGGCACCGTCAAAAGTATTCTGTTGTTGAAATCACTTCTATCGCGAAAGGCTGACCATGTCGAAGACCAAAGGCGGCGGCTCCACACGTAACGGCCGCGACTCAAATGCTCAGCGCCTCGGAGTAAAAGTATTCGATGGCACCATGATCCACGCCGGAACCATTTTGGTCCGTCAGCGTGGCACACGCTTTCACCCAGGTAAAAACGTAGGTATCGGCAAAGACGACACCCTGTTTGCACTTTCTGAAGGCAGTGTAAAATTCGGCGAACGTCGTGGCCGCAAGGTTGTCGACGTCGTTCCCTTCACTTCGTAATTCTTTTCACTGCGTAATGCCGCGCGGAAGCTGACTTTCGCGCCAGTTCAGCAGCTGTTGTGCCTGTGTAAATGCATACTGGTCGGTCATGCCACCGACGTACTCCACAATGATGCGCAAGCGGTGTTCTGCGTCGTGTGCTGCCTCTGCACCCTGTACAAGGTGTGGGAATGCCCTGTAGTGCTCGACAAGAGCCTGGAGCAACGTAATGACCGCATGTGCTTGAGCTTGTGATTCAGGGCGCAGGTACACGCGCTCGTAGTTGAATTGGCGAAACGCACCAAGCGCTTCAGCGATGTCGGCATTCATTGCAATGCGGGTTGTTTGCTCGGTGGCATTCACCATGGCGTTAATGAATGCAGCAAGTTGTTGACCGCGCGTGGTGCCACAACGTTCTTGAACAATTGCGGGAAGTTCTTGTGGGGAAACAATGCCGGCTGCAACCGCATCTTCAAAGTCGTGACACACATAGGCAATGCGATCGGCCCACGACACCACTTCGCCCTCGGGAGTAAGGGGGGCAGGGCGCGACCAAGAGTGGTTGCGAATGCCATCGAGTGTTTCGCGGCAAAGGTTCAATGAGTTCAAGGTGACATCGGCGCCCCACTGTGCATGGTCGTAGCCACCAACGATGTAAGGGCTTAATGCATCTTCACTGGCGTGACCGCCAGGACCATGACCGCAGTCGTGGCCAATGGCAATTGCTTCGGTGAGTGCAACATTGAGCCCGAGTGCTCGAGCAATAGCGGTTGCTACCTGAGCAACTTCGAGTGCGTGGGTGAGGCGAGTGCGCTGGTGGTCGTCGGGAAACACAAATACTTGGGTCTTGCCGGCGAGGCGACGAAATGCATTGGCGTGCAAGATGCGGTCGCGATCGCGTTCGAAACAGGTGCGAAAGAGGTCGGGAGACTCGGGAATGGCGCGCACGCCTGCTCCAAAAGACAAGGTGGCAAGTGGGCTAAAGAGTTGAGCTTCATTTTCTTCACGTTGTTCACGCGTCACCACACTCTGCGACCCTGTACTTGCCGTGGAAGTGGCGTGGGCAAAGCGAACCGTGGCTGGACTGTGGGGCAATACGTGCCCCGCCATGGTGGATGCCCAAGTACTAGCGCGGTCGGGGGAAGGGCCTTGCGTGTCATGTGCCATGAAATGAACGATACGACATGGGTGTCTCACAACTAGCCTGCAAAGAACCATGAGCGCATTTGTCGATGAGTCCCAATTAAACGTGCGCGGCGGTGACGGCGGAGCTGGCTGCGTCAGTTTTCGTCGCGAAGGCCCCGAAGCATTCGGAGGTCCAAACGGCGGAGACGGCGGTAATGGAGGCGATGTATGGCTGATTGCCGACCGCAACGTTTCTTCCTTGTTGGCTTTTCGTGACCACCCCCACCGCCGAGCCGAAGATGGCGTTCACGGCATGGGTAAAGACCAACACGGGCGCCAAGGAAAAGAACTTGTGGTGCATGTTCCCGAAGGAACCGTCATTAAAGATTTGTATACGGGCGAGCCATTGGCAGACCTCGTGAACCATGGCGATAAGTGGTGTGTTGTAACTGGTGGTCGAGGCGGCCGCGGTAATGCACGCTTTCTCATCAACCGCCGTCGTGCGCCGAAAATTGCCGAGCAAGGCGAAATGGGTGAAGAGCGCTGGTTGAAACTTGAACTCAAACTCATGGCCGACGTTGCATTGGTGGGTTTCCCTAATGCAGGCAAGAGCACATTCATTAGTGCGGTATCTGCAGCAAAACCAAAAATCGCAAACTATCCCTTCACTACTCTCGAACCACACCTTGGTGTTGTGCGTATCGACAGCAGCACAGAATTTGTTCTCGCCGACATTCCCGGAATTATTGAAGGCGCAAGTGAAGGTCGCGGTCTCGGGCATCAGTTTTTGCGACACATTGAACGCGCACGAGTGTTGTGTGTGCTCATCGACCTTGCCGCTGTTGACGGTTTACCTCCTGCAGAGCAAGAAGAAATTCTGTTGCGTGAACTTGGCGCTTATGAGCCAGAACTTCTCACACGCCCTCGTCTCATTGTGGGAAACAAAATAGATATTGCAGAACCTTCCGTTGTTGCAGGCTGGGAGGGTCTCACCATGTCGGGTGTGACCCAGCAAGGCGTACGCAACGTGGTGGGCAAATTGGCGCAATTGGTTTTTGAAGCGCGAAACCAAGAACCGGTGCGTGAGGCGAAAGTGATTCTGCGACCCGAACCTAAAGGAACATATATTGAGCGCCTGGGTGAAGGGGAGTTCCGCATTCATGGCCGCAACGCTGAACGTTCGGTGGCCATCAACGATGTCACCACACCAGAAGCCTTGAACTACATCGATGAGCGACTCAAGAAAATGGGTGCCTTGCGACTTCTTGCCCGTGCCGGAGCACAAGAAGGTGACATCGTATGGATTGGCACATTCTCATTTGAGTACTCGCCAGATTTGTAAGATAAAGAACTAAGACAAAGCGAAACTGTTATGACTCAAAATAGTGCTCACAAAATACGTGCCGTGGTCAAAGTTGGTACGAGCTCTATTACCCATGCCGATGGAACCATTAACGACAACATGGTTGTTGCGTTATGCCGGCAGATTGTTGAACTCAAAAACACTGAGGTAGAGGTATTGCTCGTTACCTCGGGTGCAGTGGCCGCAGGCGTTGCGGCAATGGGGTTAACCGAGCGGCCAGGTGATGTATCTACATTGCAGGCACTCGCCGCTATTGGCCAGAGCCGCCTCATGCAGCGCTACAACGACGAATTCGCACTTCATGGTGTCATTGGCGCACAGGTGCTTCTCGTTCCACACGACTTTGCTGACCGTCAGCAGTATTTGCATGCTCGTCAAACAATGCTGCGACTTCTTGAACTCGGTGTTGTTCCTATTGTGAATGAAAACGATGCCATCGCAAATGATGAAATACGTTTTGGCGACAACGACCGAATTGCTGCGTTAGTAGCGCACAGCGTGAGTGCCGATGTTCTTGTGCTTCTCACCGACCAAGACGGGCTCTATACATCTGACCCTCGTTATAACAACGATGCTCAACTCATTGCCGAAGTGCAGTCGAGCAGCGATTTGCTCACTATTTCAGCCGGCAGTGCTGGCACTGCCCGCGGTAGTGGTGGTATGGCGTCGAAACTCTCAGCGGCGCGCATTGCTTCGTGGTCGGGAATTCGTACAGTCATTGCTCGAGCTACGAAAGAAAATGTTGTTATCGATGCTGTGCGGTCTGGTTCTGTTGTGGGCACCACCTTTGTGGGTCGCGACCGTCAGCTTTCTGCTCGCAAATTATGGATTGCCTTCGCTGCCGAAGCAGTCGGTTCGGTTGTGATTGACGATGGGGCAACACAGGCCCTTTTGAACCGTGGTACATCGCTATTGGCTGTGGGAGTTCTTTCTCTGTCTGGCCAATTTGAGCAAGGTGACGTTGTGGAAGTACTCAGTGAGAGCGGTGAACTCGTGGCGCGTGGCGCAAGTGCAATTGCTTCTCACGAACTGGTAACTGTGAAGGGGAGAGGCGCCAGCCAAGGCCCCTCAGATTCTTCACCACTTGTTGTTCACCGTGATGAGCTAGTGCTCCTCATGGGCGACTTCTGAATTGAGTTTTTGAAACCTGTTGACCAGTTGCCGCACTTCGGGCACGTGGAAAACAAAAAGCAATACTGCATAAACACCAATGCCCACAGTGCCGCACAATGCAGTGCGAACAAGAGCAAGTATTCCTGAGGTAGCCCCAATTGCGCGCCCAAGTACCCACGCAACTTCGGCTGCAACAACAGCGCTGATGAACATAGGCACCAGTGATTTCAGCATTGACTTCATCTCGAACTCAGGTACTTTCGCTTCGAGCACTGCAAGGGCAATCACCGCGCTGACGAGGTAGGCGAGTGCGAAAGCCAACCCCAAACCAAGAACGCCAAAGTGGCGCACCAAGATAAGAGCGAAAACAATATTGAGAACATTCTCAAAGCAATTGATGACAAATGGAGTGCGCGTGTCGTTATGTGCATAAAAACCTCGCAACACGAACAGATAGACCGAGAATCCAACTAAGCCAATAGAAAAGCCCATGAGCGCACGAGAGGTATTGAGCGCAGCATCGGCTGTGAAGTTGCCGTGCTGCAATAAGGCTCCGATGGTGGGACGTGCGGTGACGAGAACAAGAAAACTAAAAGGCAAAGTGAGAAGTGAAATGAGGCGAATGCCAAGCGACATGCGCTCGACGAACCTTTCCTTATTGCGCTCGGTCACCGCCCTCGCTAATTCGGGGGCAAAAGTAGTGGCCAGTGAAACTGCCAAAAGGCCATGAGGTAACTGAAAGAAAATATATGCCTTGGTATAAGCATCGGGTCCGCCGCTTCCGGGGCGAGCAAGGTTGCGAATAAAGATGAGAGATATTTGGTTTGCAACCACGTAACCAAATGTCCATGCGGAGAGCCGGGCAAGTTTCTTTACTGCAGGGTGTGAAAACTGTGGTCGAAAATGGAAACCAATGTTTTCGCGTTGAAACGAGAAGATGAGCAGTGCGGCTGTGACCGCAATGCCGCCCGTTGCTCCGAGGCCTAAGAGCCAGCGCAATGCAGAACTATCATTCACGGACGAAAGTGTTGGCTTGCCATCGATAACTGCTGGAACAAAGAGCAGCGAAATGATGATGATGACATTCGATGCAACTGGAGCCCATGCTGCAGCAAAGAATTTCCTACGTGCGTTAAGGGCAGCCGTCATGAGCGCAGTGACGCCATAGAAAAAGATCTGTACCAGGAAGATGCGGGTGAGCAAAGTGCCGATGCGCTGGTATTCGCTGGCGTCGACGCCAGACGACGTGTGGAGCGCAAAAAGGTGAAAGATAGGTGAGGCAAGTGCAACGGCAATGGCGGTTGCTGCTGCAAGCACCACGAGACCTACAGAAAAGACTGCGTCTGATGCCGTACGGGATTCTTCGTCGCCATTTTTCTGATCGGCAAAAATGCGTGTGAAGAGTGGCACAAGCGAAGCGGAAAAGACGCCACCAATAAAGAGTTCATAAATGGAGTTCGGCGAGTTATTGGCACCGTCGTACGCGTCGGCGAGGGCTGTTTGCCCAATAACGATGCCAAAGACCACGATGCGAATGAGACCCGTCAGGCGCGATAGGGCGGTGCCTGATGCAACGGCGATGTTGGAACGCGCGAGGCCAGTTCGAGGGGAAGTGTTTTGGCGGTCCATTCGTAGTGAGAGCGTACCGAACAGTAAGGTTGAGAAATGGGGAATCGCTTTGAATCAGTGCAGGCTGTCCGTGATGGGCTCAAAGAAGTCAATTATTTGGCTGACGACGGCATTGCAAGCGTGGCCTTTTTGGCCGATCGCTTAGGCAAACCAGTTCTTGTAGAGGGGCCAGCCGGAACCGGCAAAACCCAGCTCGCAAAGAGCATCGCCGAACTCACGGGCGCACGCCTTATTCGCTTGCAGTGTTATGAGGGGCTCGACGAGTCGAAGGCGCTGTATGAATGGAACTACAAAAAGCAGTTGCTGCGCATTCAGGCCGACAAGAACTCCGACTCCTGGAGTGATGTTCAAGACGATATTTTCAGCGAAGAGTTTCTGCTCACGCGTCCTTTGCTCGAAGCAATTCGTGCCGATGACCCAGTGGTGCTGCTCATCGACGAAGTCGACCGTGTGGAAATGGAAACTGAAGCACTACTGCTTGAAATTTTGAGCGAGTACCAAGTGTCTATTCCTGAACTTGGCACCATCACTGCAAAGCAAATTCCGCTGGTGTTTCTCACTTCCAACAACACGCGCGAACTCTCAGAAGCTTTGAAGCGTCGTTGCCTCTACCTACATGTTGACTACCCAGACCTTGAGCGTGAAAAGCTCATTGTGCTCACCAAGGTAGAAGGCATTTCAGAGCATCTCGCCGACCAAGTTGCACGCATTGTTCGCAATATTCGTCAGCTTGACCTGAAGAAGTCACCATCGGTGAGTGAAACCCTCGACTGGGCTCGCACCTTGATGCTCTTGGGTATCGAGCACATCGATGCTGAGCAGGCAAAAGAGACCTTGCATATTTTGCTCAAGTACCAAACCGACATCGCCAAAGCGGTGAAGGAATTGTCTTCAGACAAATAGGAATCACAGCACATGCTCGATTTGATGGCAGGTTTCGTTGCAGAACTGCGTAGTGCGGGTCTGCCCGTCAGCCTGACCGAAAACCTCGATGCGATGGAGGCCATTCGCCAAATTCCCATCGAAGACCGTGATGCGTTCAAGTATGCACTCGGTGCAACTTTGGTGAAGAACTCTGCGCACTGGAAAGCATTCGAAACAGTTTTCGAGGTGTATTTCTCGTTGCGTGGTCCCGAATACTCCATCAAAGACGAAGATTCACCCGATGAGTTTTGGCGTGAGATGCAAGACCAAATGCGTCAAGGCGAGGGTAAGGGTGGTGGTGGCGCCATGGACTCTCTCACGCAAGAAGAGATGATGAATCTCCTCATGCGTGCGCTCATGAATGGCGACCAAGCCATGATGCGTGCAATGGCGCGCCAGGCCGTGCAGCGTTTTGCTGGCATGGAGCCCGGTCGTCCGGTAGGTGGAACGTATTACCTGTATCGCACCTTGCGTAATCTCGACTTAGAGAACATGCTCGACAAGTTGCAAGATGCTCAGCGCGAAACAGCCACTGAGCCGTTAACCGATCTTGAAGAGCGCCTCAACAAAGATGAGATGGAAAGTCGCATCGAGAAGTTCAAGCAAGAAATTGAAGCAGAAATTCGCCGCAAACTCGTTGCCGACCGTGGCGCGGAAGCCATGGCAAAGACTCTGCGTAAACCACTTCCCGAAGATGTTGAATTCATGCACGCCAGTCGCGATGAAATGGCAAACCTCAAAAAAGCGTTGTACCCACTCACGCGAAAAATTGCAGCGCGCCTCACCCGTAAACGCCGCAAAGGCCGTAAGGGTCCACTCGACTTCCGCAACACCGTGCGTCACTCGTTGGCATACGGCGGTGTGCCCGCTGAACCCAAGTTCCGCTCACCGCGGCCCTCAAAGCCTGAGCTCATGGTGGTTGCCGATATCTCGGGAAGCGTGGCTGCTTTTGCTCGTTTCACACTGATGTTGGTGTATGCCCTGCAAGGACAGTTCTCCAAAGTGCGGTCATTCGTATTCATCGATGGGCTCGATGAAGTAACGGAATATTTCAAATCAACTGAAGACATTGCAGAAGCTATTCATCGCGTGAACACCGAAGCCGATGTGGTGTGGGTCGATGGGCATAGCGACTATGGCCACGCATTTGAAGTGTTCTGGGAAAAGTACGGCCGCGACGTGAATGCCAAGACCACGGTGTTGTTGCTTGGCGACGCCCGCAACAACTATCACGCGGCACAGAGCTGGGTGGTAAAAGAAATCAAGAAGAACGCCAAAAGCGTGTACTGGTTGAACCCCGAGCCGCGTTCCTACTGGAATACGGGCGACTCCATTGTTGGCGAGTACGGAAACCATACCGATGGTGTTTATGAGTGCCGCAACCTACGCCAACTCGAGGCCTTTGTCGAGAAGTTGGTATGAGTTCAACGCGTGTCATTCTCATTCGACACGGTGAGTCACAGGTAGCAGTCGACAAAATCATTGGCGGGTTCCGCACATGTAATGGGCTGTCTGACCTCGGTCGTCGTCAGGCTGCTGCATTGGGGAAGCGATTTGCAATCGAGAACGAACAAGTTCCCGGCACGCTTGTTCCCACTGTGTTCATCGCGAGCCATTTCGCTCGTGCTCAAGAAACCGCTCAATTGATTGCCCACGGGATAGGCAGCCCGTCTCTCCTCACCGACCCCGAGTTTGGTGAGCACGACCCAGGCCCAATATGCGATGGCATGCCCTATGCCGATTTCTTGGAAAAGTTTGGACATCGCAACTGGGAAACCGACCCCTATGACGAAACGTACCCAGGCGGGGAAACGGTGGCTGCTTTCCAACTGCGTGTGGGGTCAGCATTGCGCCGTGTGGTCGATGCGCACCCGGGCGAAACCATTGTGATCTCATGTCATGCAGGGGTGATTGACACTTGCTTGCGATATGCATTGCGCGCAGCCCCAACTGGCGAATTCGAAGTGCATACGGTCAACACCTCTGTCACGGAGATTGTCCATGTCCGCCCAGGTCGTTGGAAGCTTGTGCGCTACAACGACACTGGCCACTTGTTGGGTATTCAATAGCAATCTGCCTCGTTGGTTTATGATGTGCCTCATCGCGGCATGCGAAAACTCAAGGGAGCGCAATGGGTGCATTAACAGGAAAAGTTGCAGTTGTCATCGGCGGGCATTCAGGTTTCGGTGAAGCCATCGTTCAACGATTCCATCGTGAAGGAGCACAAATCGCCATTGCGGCTCGACGTATTGATGTAGTGAATGCAGCGGCAAGCGCAGTGGGTGGGAAGGGCTACCAGTGCGACATCACCAACAACGACGAAGTGGCAGCACTCATCCAAAACGTCGAAAAAGACTTCGGGCGTATCGACATAGCTGTGAACTGTGCTGGTTACGAGCAAAGCACGCCCATTGCCGAACTGACTCCCGAGAAACTTGTGGCAATGCAAGCCGTTCAATTCACTGGCGCCATTTACTGCATGCAGCATTTCGGTAACTCGATGGCTGCTTCTGGGGGAGGTTCATTTCTGTCGATCTCTTCTCAAACAGCGCACAGCCCCGCTATTGGTTTGGCAGCGTATGGAAGTTCCAAGGCTGGTGTTGAATACGCCACGAAAATCGCCGCAGTTGAATATGGCCCCAAAGGCGTCAGGTTCAACTGTGTGGCAGCTGGGCTCATTGAAACACCCATGACGGCTCGCGTGTTTAAGGTCGACTACGCCATTCAGGCGCTCACTGAACTCACCCCAGTGCGACACATGGGTGCAAGTGAAGACATTGCGAAAGCTGCTTACTTCTTTTGTAGCGATGAAGCACGTTTCGTCACAGGACAAACGCTCTGTGTTGATGGCGGAGCTTCTCTTCATGGGCTTCCAACGCCTTTGCATTACGCCGATGCCGCCCGGCGTATGGCAGAGAAGCCAGCCGACAGCAAATAAGCACCATGTCTCGCATCGCCGTTGTTGGGGCGGGTCCGGCTGGTTGCGTCGCAACACAGCGACTCATCACCGCAGGGCACTCAGTTGTTCTCTTCGAACAGGGTGTGGGCCTCGATGGCTCTGCGCCAGCACGTAGTTCTGCATCTTTTTCCGATGCGTTGAAGGAAACTCAGTTGCTCGACCATTCCAGCTTCGTGACAGATGCCGGAGATCACGCCTTGCCGTATTTGCGTGGACGGGGAGTGGGTGGAAGTTCTGCAGTCAATGCAATGGCACAAACGTGGGGTTGTCCCGATGACTACAACCAGTGGGAACGCGCTTATGGCTGCGCCGGCTGGGGATGGAGTTCAGTTCGTCAAGAATTTCAGAATCTTCACATGGGGTCGTCTCGAGCAGTTGAAGCAGGAAGATTTTCACGCGCAGTTGTTGAAGCGGCACTGCGTATGGGTGCCAGTGAAGTTCAACATGGTGCGGGCTGTGGAGACGGTGCTGGAACAGTTGCTCTGTCGCTAGTTGATGGCAAACGTCTCGATACATTTTCCGCTTTTGTGCTGCCGTTGTTGCGCGATGCGAATACCGCAGCTCTCCTCGATGTGCGCACTGAGTGCTCTGTTGAGGCCGTGCTGATGGAAGGCGGTGTTGCAAAAGGCCTTGTGTTGGGCGATGGCTCTGAAGAGCGGTTCGATGCAGTGGTGATGTGTGCAGGAGCAGTGTGGACTCCGCTTCTCCTTTTGCGCAGTGGTTTGTTTGGCCCTGCCATTGGTCGCAATCTCCAAGACCATCCATCGTTGTCAATCATTGTGCAGATGGCACAAAGTGTTGAAGAAACACTTCCTGAAGTGACCTCATTAGTAATTGCGTCTTCGGCAATGGGTGAGAGCAATATCCACCTGTTGCCCGTGAATGCAACAAGTAATGGCAGCGGAATGCAATTCGCCCAGTTGGTTGCGGCGGTCACACAAGTGTCGTCGCGCGGGTCAGTAAAGGAAGTCGATCAGAAAGCAGAGTTATCGCTGCGATCATTAACAACCAATGCAGACGCCGAAGCGATGCGGGCAGCCATTATTTTGGCCTCCGATGTACTTGCTCCACTCAAGGAAAGTGGCTTGGTGGTGGAGTGCTATGTAGATC
>JANRCO010000002.1 GCA_030726975.1 Ilumatobacteraceae bacterium
AGCTTGGACACCACTCTTATTGACAACCTTTTGAACACGCCCAGGAACGACAGCAAGGCTCTCTAAAGCTTCCACAATGACATCTGTTGACACGCCATGCACCTCGGCAGCCGTTGCGGCAAGGAGAGCGTTGTTGACGTTGAATAGGCCCCCGAGCGGAAGAACAATTTTTCTGCCACGCCAAGTAAAAGAGTTCTGCGCAAGACTGGTCGCAAGATGCTGCACTTCGTTGACAGACACGCGTACAAGGTTGTTTCCTGCATAGTTTCCCGCAATGAGCTCTGCCAGCTTCACGCCCCAAGGGTCGTCTACGTTGACAATGGCAATGCGTGTGGTTGCAGTACGAAAAAGTTCAGCTTTTGCAAGAAAATAGTTTTCCATCGTGCCATGAAAATCAAGATGATCATGACCAAGATTGGTGAAAATACCTGCAGCGAATTGCACCCCAGCGACACGTTGCAATTGCAGCGCATGCGAAGTTACTTCCATCACAATCGATTGCGCGCCACCAATAATTGCCTGGCGCATCTCACGTTGCAGATCAGTTGATTCAGGAGTGGTTCTCACGCTATTTAAAGTGCCGAAAACTTGAGGAAAATCGCCTGCACAGCGCAATATTGCGCCCAGCATTGCAGCTGTTGTTGTTTTGCCATTTGTACCCGTGATACCAAACACCGGAACTTCTGTCGACGGACGTCCGTGCACCACATGAGCCGCATAGGCCATTGCCCGACGATCGTCAAGCACTTGCAGAGTCGGCACTGTGTACTGCCCGCCTTGAGTAACCAATAAGGCACTGGCGCCACGATTGGTTGCATCGTTTACAAATTGGTGACCGTCAGATGTTGACCCCGTCATACAACAAAAGAGGCTGCCGCTAGTTACTTGGCGCGAATCATGATGTACATCTGCAATTGCAATATCGGCAACAGCCCCCACCTCGCAGGCAAGCAAACCACGAGATGCGAGTTCTACAGCAATATCGTGTAGCGAAACGTGCATTAGTTTATTGAGCCACTTCGTTCGCGCGGGCATAAGGGTCAACTCGGCCACATGGTTGCGTTGTTGCCGCTGGCTTAATGCGCAATTCGCGTGCCACTACTCCACCAATGTTGGCGAATACGGGTGCAGCTGCTGTACCACCAAAACGGTCTCGCGAGCCGGCGTCTGGTTCGTCTATCGATACAAGAACAGTTACTTGGGGGTCTTCTGCAGGCAGGAAACCAACGAATGACGCAAAGTACTTGCGTCCGCCTTCGTCAGTACCGTATGTACCGTCAGACTGAATTTTGTATCCGGTTCCCGTTTTCCCTGCAATAGTCATGCCGGGAATCTGTGCCTTCGTACCTGTTCCGTAGCAAATAACATCACGCATCATGAGGTTCATCTGCGCAGCGGTAGATGACTTCAGTACTTCGTGAGCAGAGGACTGCTCCAAATACTTTGTTTTGCCATTTTGGTCGATGACCGCGCTCACGAGACGCGGAGCTACATACACGCCATTATTCGCAATGACATTCACTGCTGAAAGTAACTGCACCGACGTGGAGGAGAATCCGTAACCGTAGGCAACAGTGATTTTCTCAGTACCTTGCCACTTCTTCACTGGTTTGAGAATGCCAGCACTCTCGTCGGGAAGGTCAAGATCCGACTTTGACCCGAATCCAAATGCATGGAGGTACGACTCAAGCGTAGGACTTGAAATACGCTGAGCTGCAAGGACCGTTCCAAGGTTTGACGACTTCACCAAAATTTCTTTCACCGTCATCTCTTGCAAAGGGTGAGGGTATGCGTCGCGAATAAGGAAGTTGTCGAAAACTTGTGCACCTGGCACGTGGAAGGTTGTCTCAGGAGCAATTGCCCCTTCATTAATCGCAGCAGCAACACTAAATACTTTTGCGACCGAGCCCGTTTCGTGGGCATCGACCGCAGCAAAGTTGCCAGAAGTATTGGAAAATGTTCCATCTGCATTACGCCGAACGTTCGCCATTGCATAAATATCGCCGGTCTTTGAATTCATCACCATTGCAGTACCACCGCGGGCACCAATACGTGCAACCTGCTCGGCAAGAATCTGATCGACTTGATATTGAATTGATCGATCAAGAGTGAGAACTAAATCTTGGCCTGGTTGTGGATCCACTACAGCGTTATTCGACCCGGGAATGGACCGCCCTTGGCCGTCTTGCTTACGCACAAATCGCCCATTGGTTCCTGTCAAAATATCGTTGTACTTCAGCTCCAAGCCGGCAGTACCTACCCCATCTGTATCTGTTTTGCCGACAACAGATTTGGCTGAAGCACCCACAATGGTGCGCGACGGTTCTTCATAAGAGCCAATGCCGGGAATCTTCAATGCGATAATTGCCTTAACAATTTTTGGGTCAACTTGGCGCGCAATAAATGAGAAGTTTGACTCACGTGCGGCAAAAGTCGCAGCTAATTCCGCTTCTTTTGCCGCATCGAATCCCAACATACTTGAGACTGCTTTTGCTGCACCCACAGGGTCGGTGACGGCCTTTGGGTCGGCATACAGGGTTCTCATGGGTACAGACATCGCAATTTCTTGACCTGTGCGGTCGAAAATTGCACCACGTTCCGCTGGCAATGTTGTTGCACGTACACGAATATCTTCGCCAGCTGCACGGTACTGATCGCCCCCGAATATCTGCAACTCAGAGACTTGACGAACCAACACGGCAAGAAGAACGAGAAGAACTGCCAAAGCCCAGCGCAGTCTCTTTTTCAAACTTGGTGCAGCAACAAATGGATTACGACGCACATTGAATATTTGGGTCTTCTTCTTCGGGGCACGCACTGGTTGTAAATGGCGCTGGCGTTGCCCTGATATACGCGAGCGCGGTTGCACACTTGGCCGCGAATGCGATCTCTGCTTCTGCCCTGTTGATTGATGACTACGTACCACTCGAGGTGCGGTTGAAGACGATCGCGGAGTGCTTCCCTTCACCCGCGCGGTCACGGTGCGCCACCTATTTCAGATTTCAATTGACCAAATTCATTGAGCGGCGATTGCTCATCATGAGCCACGGCATCGCCGAGATCTCCGGTCGATGCAAGAACCCCTGCAATGATGTCTGGCTCAACAGCAACAAAACGAGCCTGTGTCGATGGCTTCATACCGAGACGAGCTGCTTGAGACGACAAGTTGTCGGGCGAAATGAGAAGTGAGCGTTCATGACGCAATACGTTGTAGTTATCTCGTGCCATCGCAACTGTTTTGGTAAGAGAGTCCAGCTTCATTTGTTGTTTCGCTAGCTCCACGTGAACTAAGGCCGCAATAAAAAAAACGCCACAAACAAGTGCCGCTGAAACAACAAGCACCCAAATTGCCCTTCCCCCTCGCTCGGCTTGCACCAAACGTGGGCGGGAGGGAGCGGCAACGCCATCAATCGGCAATGACTGATCAACCGGGAAGGCCATATTGCGAGCCATTTCAGTTCACCCCTGCCTGAGCAAGTTTTTCAACGACGCGCAGTCGTGCCGAACGAGCTCGCGGATTACGCAACTGTTCTTCGGGGGTTGGCGTTTCTGTGCAGCGCACTCGTTTCACGAGTCGCACTGCCCCACAGCCACATGGCAAATCGGCCCGGCAAGTACAACCACCTGTTTCTGCTTCGCGCAAGATATTTTTAGCGATTCTGTCTTCACCAGAATGATAAGAAATCACAGCAACACGCCCAGCTGTGCGGGTGTGGCGAATTGCGCTCTGTAACGCACGCGGCAATTGATCAAGTTCAGCGTTGACTTCAATGCGAATGGCCTGAAAAGTGCGCTTTGCTGGGTGTCCACCAGTGCGACGCGTTGCGGCAGGTATTGCCGTAGTGACAACCGAAGCTAATTGAGTAGTGCTGTGCAATGGCCGTGCCGCAATGATGGCGTCGGCAATGCGCGGCGCAAAGCGTTCATCTGAATATTCACGCAAGATGCGAATGAGTTCGCCACGTTCATAGGTATTCACCACTTCGGCCGCAGTGAGCGACTGACTTTGGTCCATACGCATGTCGAGGGGGGCATCGACACGGTAAGAAAAGCCGCGCTCAGAGCGGTCGAGTTGTGGCGAGGAAACGCCGAGGTCAAAAAGTGCCCCCGATATCTCATCAATGTGTAGCGACTCCAGCACATCGTCAATTTGCTCAAAACGAGCACGACGCACAGTTGCACGTTCTGCAAATGCCGCTAAGCGTTCACTTGCCGTTGTTATGGCGAGTTCATCGCGATCTAAACCGAGAATCGAGATGTCACTGTTGCTCGACAGCAACTGCAACGAGTGTCCTGCACCACCCAATGTGGCATCGATAACAACTCCACGTGGTACCGCGTGAAACACAGCAATAACTTCGTTGAGCATCACTGGGTCGTGGGAAAACACAGTTGTTTCGCTCACCGGCAGCCCCTCGGCCAACGAGTGCCGCCGGGATTTCTCCCCGGAACAAGCGAGACAGTAGCGGGCGGAGTTGGAGCTAGCCATCTTGCTGACCGAGAGACTGCCGGTGAGCGAAATTCGTGTACTTCTACTTGGGAGATACGTGTTGTGGTGATCATGCGTCGGCCCCTGCAATTTGCACAGTGCCTTTCGTATTGATGCGTCCGAAGCGAAGTGGTTCCCAAATTTCCACTCGATCAAATGCACCACTCACCACAACTTTGGAATTCAACGAGAGACCTGCATATGCACGCAATTGCTCTTCGATGTTGATGCGACCTTGTGCATCGATGGATACCTCCACCATGTTGCTTGCCAAAGCTCGCATCTGGTTGCGGTCCATTTCGCCACGGCGCACTTTGGCCAGCACTTCTGCGGCTTCTGCTTCAAATGCCTCAGCACTCAAAACATCGACGCACATGTCTTGCCCAAAAGCGAGGTAGCAACGGGGCTCTAAACGAGGCCGGAATGCAGCAGGCAACGCCAAGCGACCCTTGGGGTCTAATTGGCGCTCGTGTACTCCGACAAACACGTGATCTCCGTCTTGGTACCCGGTCTCCACCCGACTAGGGAGCGGGCACCACCTCCCCCCAGCAATCACCATTATGCCCCACTATTCCCCACTTTGCAACTATCTCCCCCACAAAATCTGAGGAATTGGGGAATTGGCCACCGTCAGAGGGCAAAATGGTCCTTGAAATGCAAAAAATGCCCTAAAAAGGGCATCAAAAGTCTAAAAATGGGCGGTTTTTACTGGTGGGGCAAAATGGGGGCGATTATACGGAGCTGGGGAACACCAAATTGGCAGCTCTCAGCCCCACCGGCACGGGTGTGGCGAGTGCGGCAATGCGGTCGACATCGTTTGCCAGACCAGGCAACATCGCAGCGTGTAGTGCAGCGTCCCACTGGAAATAGGCAATGCATTGAAAGCGTGCATAGTCGCGTGTTCGTCGCTGGCTAATACCCACTATTTTTTGTTGCGCATGGTTCTCTTGTGGAAACACTTCGCCAGAGCCTTTCCCTGCGAAGCACACCACGTCAGACCAATCGTTGCGTTCAAATGCTCCGCGGTGCACTTGCGCAGAAGCAACACCTGCATCAGCGAGAAGTGAAACCCACCAATCGCCAATCCACCACATCGATTTTCCAATGTCGTCGTTCCACAGCGAATCGCCGCGGGGAACAACAATGTCGATCCATAATGATTCAGTGGGGTGTACGTACACCGCTCCTCCACCGCTACGCCTGCGCACCACATCAATTCCATTCGCTGCGCAAAAAGCGTGATCTACATCTTCATCTTTTTGTGAAGAACCCAAAACAATTGCTGGTCGCGTCGGAGTGAACAACCACACGCCTCGCTCTACAGGTAAAACGGTGTGGTGCAACTCTTCGGCAGTGCCCTCACGTTTATGAAGCAAGGGCAAGGTACGGCTTCCACTGATCGGGCACGGTCACAACCGACAAGGTGATCCACGACGACTCGCGTGGAACATATGGCTTTGCAACCAATGGCATTCCGGCTTCTTCTGGAGTGCGGTCACGCTTGCGTAAATTGCAGGTACGGCAAGCAGCAGCAACGTTTTCCCAAACGTGCATGCCGCCACGCGATTTTGGCAACACATGGTCGATGCTGTCGGCAGGCGCCCCGCAGTACTGACACGAGTGACCATCGCGAGCCATGATGGCACGACGCGACATTG
Organism: Ilumatobacteraceae bacterium; assembly: GCA_030726975.1. Taxonomy (GTDB): domain Bacteria; phylum Actinomycetota; class Acidimicrobiia; order Acidimicrobiales; family Ilumatobacteraceae; genus F1-20-MAGs119. Next base: position 6,148 of record JANRCO010000002.1, read on the forward strand.
CAGTGTGGCGACTATAGGGAACCTTCACCATGTATTTGAGTCGCACCACCAGAGGCGAAGCAAGGGTGAAACGTTCGGAGCGCATTTCTGTTCCGTCATTTTCTATGAGTTCAGCTTTTTCAGACAGCACCAAACATGTGGCACGGCGCACGGAAACAATACTCAGTGGCTCGAAAGTTGCATTGAGAACGAGCGCACTTTTCATTTCTACAACCGTTGCGTTCTTTGTCTCATGAGAGGTGTTTCCACTCACGACACCACTGCAAGTAACTCACCACGTCGTGAGCAACCATGGGGTGCATTTCATTTCCGTACTGAATAGTGTTGCGCATCTTCATGTATTCGCGATTCGGCAATGGCAAAAACGGTGCTGTTGCCCACCAGCGGCGCGGCGTAAGCCGAAGCCACTGCTGCAACGCTGTACCCCACAGCATGGGGCGAATGAGAACTGCGCCCACCACTTGCATCATGAAGGTCGTGGCTCCTTTGGCAACCCCAGCACCATTTCGCCAACGATATTGCGCTGCACCTGTGACGAACCGGCGTAAATAGTTCCGGCACGAGCATTGAGGAATGTCATTGCCCAACTGTTGGTGGAGTTCGGTGCGCCCGCATCGTCGGCACCAAACGCGCTTGATGGACGTCGGCCAGTGGGCACCATTGCATCGGCACCCATAATGTCCATCGCAAGTTCAGTGACGACCTTGTGATATTCACTCCAAAACAATTTGCCAATCGCTGCATCGGGCCCAGGATGATGGCCTTGCAAAAACTGTGTGAGCGTACGCATACCGAGGTAACGCATCATTTGCACTTTGGAGTGACACCATGCCAAGCGTTGACGAATACGTGGATCGGTATTAACGCCACGCTCTTTTGCCATCAGTAACAAACGGTCGAGTTCTGCCTGGTAACGGATGGGGCTCACTGCAGCTGCTTCACCGCGCTCGAAACCCAGCAAGGTCATGGCAACTGCCCAACCGTTGTTCACTCCACCAATGACTTCACCCTTAGGCGCAACAGCATCGGTGTAGAACACCTCGTTGAATTCGCTTTCGCCAGAGATCATCTTGATTGGGCGCACTTCAATTCCGGGTTGACGCATGTCGACCAAGATGAAAGAGATTCCTTTGTGACGCGGCGCATCGGGGTCGGTGCGAGCCAAGGTGAAAATGTGGTCGGCAAGATGACCCGCAGAGGTCCAAATTTTTTGACCATTCAGAATCCACTGATCACCGTCGAGTTCGCCTTTCAAGCCGACGTTGCTGAGGTCTGAACCTGCGTTTGGTTCGCTATAGCCCTGGCACCACACGTCGTCGCCAGACAAAATGCGGGGCAGATAATGCTTCTTTTGCTCTTCAGTTCCCCAGCGCAACAACGTGTTACCCAACATTTGAATACCAAACACATCATTTGGCCCACCGCCTGGCACACCTGCACGAGCAAACTCTTCAGCCAAAATGACTTGCTCTAAAGCAGTGAGACCCGCGCCGCCATATTCAACTGGCCAGTTTGGAGCGAGATAACCCGCTGTTGCCAAGATGGCACGCCACTCGGTAACAAACGCCTCGAGTTCTTCGCCTTCAAGTTGCCCGGTGCCGCCCCAATTCTTGGGAAGTTTCTCAGCAAGAAATGCTTGAACTTTGGTGCGATAGACAGCGGCTTCTGGTGGATAAACGGGATGCATACCCGCAATCTAGTCGCGAGGGAAACGGTCGCGCATTCGTGCCGCGCTGATACGGCTGTTTTTTAACGAGGCCGCAAGATCTTGCACCCCAACTTTGCCGATGGCTCGCAGTTGACGCTCGATGACCAAAGCACACCCGAGCATCACAAGAAAGCCACCAAATGCAAGCAAAAAGTGAATTTGTAGTGCAACAACAGTGAAAATGAGCCCTGCGATAGCACCCAGTGCGGCCCAGCGCACTGTTTTTGCCGATAGGCGATACATCCCTGCAGGCGACGTATTTTGCGCGAAGCGCTCGTCGGACTGCAGCTGTTCTTCAATTTGGCGCAAGATGCGCTGCTCATCGTCTGATAAAGGCACGCTCATAGTCTCTCACGTTATGGCGCCTATCTCAATACGCAACCCAAAACTCTCTGGCAAGAAATACTTCTTTTGCGCCCTAGAGCGCTGAGCCGGGGCGAATGGCCCCTTTGCCAAATTTCTCGCGAATATGGTCGATGGCTTCACTTGCCTGATCCCATGAGTCGTCACGAACTTGATCTTCGTCGAATAGTGAAGGTTGAGCGCGTTCATCGGTGAAATTACTTGTGCTCACTCCGAGCAACCTCACCCCAGGGGCAAGGTTGATGTTCTTCAGCAGTGGGGTGAGCGCATCGACAAGACTTGGGCCACTCGACTTTCCGCCATCGGTAGTGATGCTGCGTGTAATGGAATGAAAATCGGAGAACTTCACCTTCAGCGTTAACGTTCGCGCCAAGGTCTGATGTGCGCGTAAACGCGAAGCGACCGCATCACATAAGCGCACCAAATGTCGATGCACGTCTTCATAGGTAAAAAGATCTTCGTTGAAGGTTTCTTCGTGCCCAATTGACTTCACATCGCGTTCAGATTCCACGGGCCGATCGTCTCTGCCATGCGATAAATCGTGCAGGTGTCGGCCGTGTGCCTCGCCAACTGCAACGGTGAGAACATGAAGTGGAAGTGCAGCAAGATCGCCAATGGTTTTAATGCCAATGCGATCGAGTTTTTCTTGAGTGACGGGCCCAACACCCCACAACGACTTCATGGGCAATGGATGCAGAAAGGAAAGCTCACTTCCACTTTCCACTTGCACAACACCTTTACCTTCTCGCACTCCTTCTGCGGTAGCGATGGGCTTTGCCGCCTTTGAAGCTATTTTTGCGATGAACTTGTTGGTGGCAATTCCCACCGAACAGGGAATATCAATTTCGCTGGTGATGCGTTCACGTATGAGATGGGCGATGTCTTTTGCGGTGCCAAATATTTTGATCGATCCCGTGACATCGAGAAACGCTTCGTCGAGTGCGAGACCTTCGACGTGCGGGGTGACTGAGTGAAAAATTGCATGGACATCGGTACTTACCTCTTGATACAGAGGGAAATTGCCGGGCAAGAAGATGACTTCGGGGCACAGGCGCTGCGCATGAACGGAGCCCATGGCGCTAAAGACCCCAAATCGGCGCGCCTCGTACGATGCGGCGGCAATAACACCGCGCGGACCAGCACCGCCAACGACAACGGGCTTTCCCCGCAATTCTGGGCGCTCCCGCAGTTCAACAGCCACGTAGAACATGTCCATATCTACATGCAGAATGACGCGTTCAGGGTTCATTTCACTTCACAGCCTACGATGTCTATGTGTCTTCGCTTCCCACCTCTTCCCCTCACGACCCCCATCCAATTGAGCGGCCTCTTTCCGCACTTCCTCCACGAGGTGCGCGCATTGCAGCCTTTTCCTCCATCGTTGGTGGCGGCCTAGCAGGTGGCCTCATTGGCTTTGCACTTGTTGACCTGCAGTGTTCCGGTGCGTGTGATGTCCCGAAAGGCATCGGCGTGTTGATTGGCGCAACGCTCACTGCCGCCGGCATGGGCATTGTTGCTGTGCTCGTGCTTCGCGCACTTGGCGAATGGAAAGAATTGCAGGACAAATAGTGAGCGGCTCCCTTGCCACAGACCTCGTCAACTTGGCCACAACCATCGCGCATGAAGTGGGTGCAGTTGCACTTGCGGGTCGCAAACGCGGGCTGACAGATGTGAGCACCAAATCAACTTCCACCGACATGGTGACCGAGTACGACAAGCTCACGGAAGCATCAATCATTACTGCACTGCGCACCGCGCGACCGAACGACAGCATTGTTGGTGAAGAAGGTGGCGGATACACCGGAACGAGTGGCATCACCTGGTTTGTTGACCCCATCGATGGCACCACGAATTTCCTGTACGACCTCCCCACGTGGACTGTGTCTTTAGGGGCTCACGACGCTGAAGGCGAACTTGCCGCAGTGGTCTTTTGCCCTCCACTTCGCGAGACATACACAGCTTCGCGCGGGGGTGGAGCTTTTTTAAACGGCACACGTATTTACTGCAATGAGGTAACCGATATTGCACAGTGCCTCATTGCTACTGGATTCAATTATTCACCAAATAATCGTCTCATTCAGGCAGCGCGCATTCCCAAGATCATTGCCAAAATTCGCGACATTCGTCGACTGGGTTCTGCATCACTCGATTTATGTTTTGTAGCAGTTGGGCGTTACGACGCGTATTACGAAGAGCATCTCTTCCCTTGGGATCTTGCCGCAGGAACACTTATTGCCAAGGAATCTGGTTGCGCCATTGGCAGTATTGATGGTGGCGATATTCAACGGTCGGCTATTTTGGCATCTCCCCCTGGTGTATTTACTCAAATACAAAACCTCATTAATCACTCCAACAGATAATTGCCCTGCGCAACTGCTCTAGACTAAAGGTTTATGCCAAAAGGACGCGCAGCAAATTCACCCATTGCAGTGCTCCTCTTTGAAGGGTCCCCTCAAATTGAGACCGACATTGCACAGTCGCTTGCCAATACCAACGGGGCATACGAGCTACAGGTAGTGCATTCGTTGAACGATGCGCTGGCTGCGCTACGCAAGAAGCAACCCACCGTCGTTATTTTCAATATCGCCACCATCGCAGGTGACACCAGCGACCTGGTGAAACAAATGAGAAATGCGACTTCGGCATTTATGTACATTGTCACCGAGAACTCCGACTCCAACACCATCTTGCAAGGCCTTGAAGCTGGCGCAGACGACTACCACGAGCACCCGGTGAACTGCCAACACCTCGTTGCACGCATGCATGCACTTCTGCGGCGAGCAAACGGAGCTTTTCATCTCGAGAACGCATTGCACTTCGGACATCTTGAAATTCGCCCCGATGAAGGTCGCGTGTATCGCGATGGCAAAGAAATTTCACTTACACGCACCGAGTTTTGCTTGCTGTGTGAACTCGCCACCAGCCCCAACAAAGTGTTCGCCCGCGAAACACTTCTCGACCGGGTATGGGGATACGGATACTTCGGTGATGGCCGCCTTGTTGACGTGCACGTACGCCGTTTGCGGACAAAAATCGAAGTACGCCCCGATCACCCCGAGTATGTGGTGACCGTTCGCGGCCTCGGCTACCGCTTTGACGGCGAAAAGGTCAAACAGCACTAGTTTCTAGGTATGGCCTACGTTGTTGCAATTGACGCCGGAACAACAGGAGTACGAGCGCGTGCACTTTCTCTCGATGGCGCTCCTTCCATCTCGTCATACAAAGAATTCACGCAGTATTTCCCGCAACCCGGCTGGGTAGAACACGACGCTGAAGAAATTTGGGCCGCAGTTCTTTCTACTTTGCGCGAAGTGTGCAGCCAACTAGGCGAACCCCCCATTGCGTTCGGCATTACTAATCAGCGCGAAACACTTGTGGCATGGGATCGTGCAAGTGACAAAGTGCTTGCTCCTGCCATTGTTTGGCAAGATCGTCGCACTGCAGACCGTTGCCTCGAATTAGCCAGCGAACTGCCAACAGTGCGCAGCATTACCGGCCTCGTTCTTGACCCGTACTTCACTGGTACCAAAGCTGAATGGCTTTTGCGCAGCGGTGCAGTAACACCCACTACACACCTTGCATTAGGAACCATTGACTCATGGATCTTGTGGAGGCTTTCTGGAGGCACCACATTTGCGACCGATGAATCGAATGCCAGCAGAACCATGTTGTACGACATTCAACAACATGCATGGAGCCACGAGATGTGTGCGCTGCTTTCCATTCCCATGAATGCACTTCCTGAAGTACGCAACTCAAGTGGCACTTTTGCAAATACAGATGTTGAAGGTATCCCTCGTGGCATTCCCATTTCTGGAATCGCCGGAGACCAACAAGCTGCACTTTTTGGCCAAGCATGCTTTACGCCCGGCACAGCAAAGAACACCTATGGAACCGGCAGCTTCGTGCTCATGAATGTGGGCACCACATGCCCCACAGTGGTTGATGGTCTCCTCAACACAGTTGCATGGCGCATCAATGACACCACCACTTACGCCGTTGAAGGCTCTATTTTTGTTACAGGAGCCGCAGTGCAATGGTTGCGCGACGGATTACACATTATTGACAACGCAAAAGAAGTAGAAGCACTAGCCATGTCGGTACCCAATGCTGACGGAGTGGTGATGGTGCCGGCCCTCACCGGGCTTGGTAGCCCGTGGTGGGACCCATATGCCCGCGGAGGGATCTTCGGTATTTCACGTGGCACCACTCGCGCACATCTGGCA
>JANRCO010000003.1 GCA_030726975.1 Ilumatobacteraceae bacterium
TCGTGAGGGTGGCCGTACTGTTGGTGCTGGTCGAGTCACAAAGATCCTGAAGTAAGGATCACCAATGGCACAAAGCATTCGCATCCGTCTCAAGGCATTTGATCACGAGATCATCGACCAATCAACACGCAAAATTGTTGAGACCGTTACTCGTACTAATGCCACTATCCGTGGGCCAATTCCACTACCAACCGACAAGCACCGTTACACGGTGATTCGTGGTCCACACGTTGACAAAGACTCACGCGAGCACTTTGAAATGCGTATCCACAAGCGTCTCATCGACATCGTCGATCCGAACGCAAAAACCATTGACAGCCTGCAGCGCATCGAGCTTCCTGCTGGTGTCGATATCGAAATCAAAATTCAGTCAAATTAATCGTTTTCTGAATTCTTAAGAACTTCTTAGGGCCGGCGCTATGTGCGCCGGCCCTTTGCGTTGTAAGTATGGGGTATGACAGAAAATCAGTGGAACCCTGAGAACATCCCCGTTGCCGACCCGGTGTGGACTCCAGTGCAGCAGCAGTCTCCGCTCCCGCCACCTCCGCCGGTATTTCACGCTGCTTCAAGTGTCTCTAGTGCGAGCACATCAACGCGCGCAAGCATTAGTAAAAAAAGTTTCGCTGTTGTCGTACTCGTCGCACTCATTGCGGGAACAGTGGGAGGCATCGTCGGCTCTTCAGTGACGAGCGATGACAGCACATCGAGTTCTTATTCTGAGCCGTTACTTGTTGCATCAGATGGCGACATAGATGAAAACTCTGTTGGCACCACTCAAATTGCAAAAGTGGCAGCGTCAGTTGCACCAAGTGTGGTGACCATTAGTTCCATGTCTCAAGGCGCAGTAGGTTCTCGAGAATCTGTCGGTACAGGTATTTTTCTCACAGCCACCGGTGAGATTCTGACAAATGCTCACGTGGTTGAAGGTGCAACAAAAATTCAAGTGCGTCTGTATAACGAAACATCCCCCCGCACCGGAAAGGTGTTAGCAGCCGATGCTGGCAATGATCTTGCGCTCGTAAAAATTGAAGGCACCAATTTCAAACCTGCACAATTCGCAGATCCAAAAGCTATTCGCCTAGGTGATGCTGTTATTGCGATTGGGTATGCATTGAATCTTGACGGCGGACCAAGTGTGACAACAGGAATCGTGTCTGCTCTGAATCGCACTATTACTACTGAAAACGGCGCATTAAACGGATTGATTCAAACCGACACAGCAATATCCTCAGGCAACTCTGGCGGACCATTGGTGAATTACAAAGCAGAAGTTGTTGGTATCAATACAGCTGTTGCTCGTGGCGACAATTCCACTGCAGCAAACAACATTGGGTTTGCAGTTTCCACAAAAGAAGTTTTACGAGTTGTTGAACTTTTGCGGAAGCAGGCCAATGGTGAAAAACGCAAGGAAGGTTATTTAGGTGTTGGTCTTTCTGATCGTGATGACGGTGGGCAAGGTGCCGTTATTGCAAACGTTCAATCTGGATCACCAGCAGCAAAAGCTGGCGTGAAGGAAGGCGATGTAGTGTTGGCCATTAATGATGAACCCATTACCGGACGTGCGGGAATGATCGCCATCGTTCGCGATGCAATGCCAGAAGAAACCATCACGATGAAATTGGAACGTGGCAAAGAGATCATCACCGTGAAGGCAACGCTGACCGAACGCACAACGACTGGCTGAGTGATGCAGCAACACATCACGCAAGAGCACGTTCAGTTGTATGAACGAGATGGTGTGGTGGTGTTGCGCAATGTGTTGCCGAGTGAACTCATTGAAGAACTTGGTATTGGAGTGAGGGCCAATATGAGCTCACCGAGCGCGTGGGCCAATGACTACACACCCTCAGGTTCAGGTGGTCGCTTTTTCGACGACTATGTGAATTGGCAAAGCATTCCCGCATTTCAACGTGGGGCACTCACTGGGGTGCTCCCAGGCCTCGCTGCCGGGCTCTTGGGGGTTGCACGACCACGGTTCTTCCACGAGCACGTACTGGTGAAAGAAGCAGGAACAGTGACCCCCACCCCTTGGCACCATGACGACCCGTATTACGGGGTCGATGGGGTGGAAAACGTCAGCTTGTGGGTTCCACTCGACCCCGTCCCTGCCTCCATTGCCTTGCGCTGTATTCGGGGTAGCCACCGCTGGGGGAAGCGCTTCATTCCCCGAAAATTCGTGAACCAAGAGGCGTACATCACAAATGCACAAGGTTTTGAGCACCTGCCAGACCCCGAATTACTGGAAAATGACCCCAATATCGGTATTTTCCCCGCCGAAGTGGGCGATGTTGTGGCTTTTCACTTTCGGACCCTACATAGGGCCCCTGGCACAGAGCACCACAGTGGTGGCCGCAGAGTGGTGAGTTTTCGCTATGTGGGTGACGATGCGCGATGGGCACTGCGACCCTGGACCACCTCGCCGCCATTTCTCGACAACGGCCTGAACCCCGGCGATCTCCTCGACGAAACCCGTTTCCCCCTCACAAACTAAGGGTTCTCGGCGCGGTATGTCCC
>JANRCO010000004.1:0-3568 GCA_030726975.1 Ilumatobacteraceae bacterium
GCGTATACCCGTTGAATGGCGTCGCCACCACGAACGCGCAATCGCGTTTCGACAACAGGCACTGCGTCGATACGCACTTGACGCACAGAGGCTTCTTTTTCTGGCGAGTGCCACCGGTCTTCGTCGGCAATGTGCCAAGCGAGTACTGGTGAACCGTCGTGCGGGGTGATATCGCCCCATGGCGAAACAGAAGCAGTAAATGTGCCTCCGCGAATGCCGATGAGTCCGTGTGATGTGGGTGAAAGTGTTGTCATAAGTCTCAATCGAGTTCAGAGCGCCCACCACGACTCAAAAGGTCGCTGAGTGCTTGTTCTGCAGAAATACCGCGGTGACATACTGCCACTACTTGCTCGGTGATGGGCATTTCAATGCCAAATTGCGTGGCCAAGTCGAGCACCGCAGCCGAACTCTTGACCCCTTCAGCAACCATTTGCATTGACGCCACTACATCGGCGATGTTCTCGCCTCGCCCAAGGGCCATTCCCACCGATGTATTTCTACTTTGCAACGAAGAACACGTAGCAATGAGGTCGCCCATTCCAGCAAGCCCTGAAAATGTTGCCGGCGTGCCGCCCATTGCGGTTCCCAACCGCGCCATTTCCGCAAGACCTCTTGTGATGAGTGTGGCACGCGTGTTGTTGCCAAACCCCATACCGCCTGCCATGCCTGCGGCAATAGCGATGACGTTTTTCACCACTCCGCTCACTTCGCATCCCACCACATCGGGGTTGGTGTAAATGAGCAGTCGTGGGTTGCTAAAAACACGCTGCAATTCGCGAGCGATGGTGTCGTCATCAATAGCCACAACACTCGCTGCTGGCTGCCCATCCATAATTTCGTGTGCAAGGTTCGGCCCGGTAAGCACCGCTGCGGGGTGCCCAGGCAGCTCACTTGCAATCACTTCACTCATCCGCATCAACGAGCCCTGTTCGAGACCCTTTGCCACACTCACGATGGGCACCGATGCCCGCACATGAAGTGCTGCAGCATGGAGCACCTCGCGAAACCCTTGCGAGGGAACCGCCATCACCACCACATCCGCATCGCGCACCACTTCTTCAAGATCATGCGATGCAACGAGTTCTGTTGGCAGTGACCTCTTGCCCAAATACGCAGGGTTGCGGTGCTCAGAATTGATGACCTGCGCTGTTGAGGCATTACGAGCCCACAACATGGTGGTGGTGTTCAAGGCCGCCATCGAGGCAATGGTGGTGCCCCACGACCCTGCCCCTACGACCCCCACACGAATTGCCATAGGTGAAGCGTAGGGCACCGGCATCGACCAGCCCTAGGCTTCACCTCGTGAAGATGCCCCTACAGGCTTTGCTGGTCATACCCATCAAGCCATTTGCGAGTGCCAAGGGGCGACTATCGCAAGTGCTCTCGCCTGCACAACGTGCTCAACTCGCTCGCGAGTGCGCAGAGCGCGTGGTGAACTCTGCGCAAGGTATTTCAGTTTTAGTAGTCACCGACGCTTCAGATCACAACGAAGTTCCCGCTTGGGCTCGCGAACATGGCGCAGAGTGCCTCATGCAGGTCTCTGCGGGCCTCAACGGCGCAGTGAACGACGCAATGACCTACGCCCGCAGCAATAACTTCACACACGTCCTCATCGCCCATAGCGATGTTCCCTTCGCACACAACATCACACAATTTTTAGAAGCCGACACCGTGTGCATTGTTCCCGACTCCGCACACGATGGAACCAATGTGCTCGCATTGCCCACCGCGCTTCCCTTTGCGTTTCACTACGGAGTGGGAAGTTTCTCTGCACATGTTGCTGAAGCAATGTCGCATGGCATTGCTCCACGCATTGCGCTGAGCGATGAATGGGCACTCGACCTTGACGAACCCGAAGATCTTCATCATCCACGCATTCACGAGGAGTTCCCATGGCTGACACTGAACTAGGCGCAAATGAACCCGGACAACCTCCTGTTGTGGGTTCTGCAACACCCGCATCTGATTGGAGCCACAACCTCGCTGTTCCACAACGCGCACTCGCTGTGGGCGCACACCCCGACGATATTGAATTTGGCTGTGGTGGCACATTGGCCAAATGGGCAGCCGCTGGCTGCGTTGTGCACCATGCAGTGTTCACCGACGGGTCGAAGGGAACATGGAACCCCGATGCCGACACCGCCGAACTCATCGCCACACGTCAAGTAGAACAACGCGACGCTGCTCATCGACTAGGTGCCCGAGGCTCAGTTACTTTTCTCGGCGCAGTAGATGGAGAACTTGAAAACACAGTGGAAATGCGCGATGCCCTAGTGCGACTCATTCGCATTGTGCAACCCGATGTGGTGCTGGGTCACGACCCATGGAAGCGCTACCGCCTGCACCCCGATCATCGAGCAGCCGGATTCCTTCTCACCGACTCCATCGTTGCCGCACGTGACCCACACTTTTTCCGTCACCATTTCACCGTCACCGATCTCAATACCGGTGTAGCTCTAAAGCACCATCGACCCTCTTCACTGCTGTTGTGGGAAGCCGACGTGCCTAATCATGTGGAAGATATTTCAACAAGTGCCGATGCAAAATTGCATGCACTGCTCGCCCACGCCAGCCAATTTGAGTCAACGATGAAAGCAACCACCACCGATGCGCTCGATGTTTTCCAAGCACGCATGCGCACTCGTTTCAGCACACTTGGCCAGCCTCATGGTTATGCAGCAGCCGAAGTGTTCCATCACATGAAAGATTTGTAACCCAGCACCTACGACAAAGGTTGTCGTCCCGCACCGGCAGGGCCGGCAAAGGCCTGAGCGATGCCCAACCATTCGGTAGCAAGAGCACCCTGTGCAACAAGTTGCGTATCTTGCACATGTCGACGCTGCGTGACAAGCAAACAAAAGTCGAGTGCCGAACCGCGCACCGACTCGGGAGCATCGGAGTTGCCCCACTCCCACAATGAACCATCGGGTGCCTGCAAGCTCACGAAGATGTTTGCTTCAGGTACTTCTCTTTGGTTGGCGCGATAACTATTTGCACGAGCCAATACCCCAATATGAGCAATGTGCTTCAGCCGCAACGAAGTGGTTGGCGCCATTTTCAGTGCATCTGAGACATCAACACTGTGTGCCCAGGTTTCCATGAGTCGAGCAGTAAGGAATGAGGCAACGCTCATTGACGGCCCATACCACGGCACGCGCTGTGTGCGGTCTGCGCTACGTCCGGCGGCCACCAGCGCCGCGCTGTACTTGTGCCATTCGCTGGCGAGTTCTGCGCCACTCACGGCGCGACCAAAGGCAACAGAAGGGTCACCGCCACTAGTAAATGACTTCATCATCTCTTGAGTGTCGGCCGCAAAGCCGGCCGCATCGGTCATTGCCAACGCGGAACGGATGTCGAAGAAATACAGGTGCGACACAGAGTCTGCAATGTCCCAGCCATCTGCTGGAGTCTTCGTTCGCCATTGTGACTCAGAGAGCCCGGCAATGAGAGCGGCAAGTGCGAGGTGTTCGTCTGCGAGGTCTCGCAGCACAATGTCGGTGGCGTCCATCTGTCTATCGTGGCGCACTTGGAGGAGAAATAAAGAAGTGGGGGGGGGTGGGCCCCCCCC
>JANRCO010000004.1:3578-12158 GCA_030726975.1 Ilumatobacteraceae bacterium
ACTCCGAACCGATTGGTTAGGTAATTACTTCTTTTTTGCAGCTGTGCGCTTGACAGCTTTTTTCTTACGAGGAGCTGCTTTTTTTGCAGCTTTCTTAGGAGCTGCTTTCTTTGCTGCTTTTTTCTTGCGAGGAGCAGCCTTCTTTGCAGCCTTCTTAGGAGCTGCTTTCTTTGCTGCTGCTTTCTTTTTCTTTGGTGCAGCCTTCTTTGCAGCCTTCTTAGGAGCTGCCTTCTTTACTGCTTTTTTCTTTGCGGGAGCGGCCTTCTTACGGGCCTTCTTTACTGCTTTTTTCTTTGCGGGAGCGGCCTTCTTACGGGCCTTCTTTGCTGCTGCCACGGTATTTCCTCTCTAGTTAAGGATTAATTACTTTTTTGGATTTAGTTCTGCCTTGAGCGTGGAGCTCGAGGAGAATTTCATTGCGGTCGATGCAGGAACAGTAACTGGCGCACCCGTTTGCGGGTTACGACCAGTACGTGCCTTGCGGCTTGTGGTGCTGAACGAGCCGAAGCCCGGCCACGCAACCTTTTCACCTTTTGTTGTTGTCGTAACGACAACTTCAAAAAATGCAGCAACAGTACGTTCGGCATCTGCCTTAGTTACGTTTGCTTTTTCTGCCACAGCATCGATGAGCTCTGCTTTAGTCATATTCGTATTACCTCCATTGGAATCGGAGCGTTGTGCATCACTATCTGAGTACGTTTCAGCACGGAATACAAGTATTTCGGTTATTGCATTTGCAACTAAGTCACAAAATATTCGGTTTCAAAAGTGCACGAATGATCGATCAGATGCAACACGCAATGAACTTGCGTATGAGTCACTCGAGCGCACGACGAAGAGTGAAAAACTCCCTGCTGCAGATACACAAGCTTCCTCGCCAGACTTCCCTGACCTGCTCTAAGCCTTGCAAATAAAGGATTTCATCTTTTTTCTCAAAGTACATTCGTCCACGAACTGCACGTCGGTGGAAAAGTCAAAGAAGGTGCGATTGGTTGCTCAATGAGTGATCCGCTCGAAAAAAAATGAGTTCGCGATTCAGAAAATTTCATTCATTTTTTATGATGCTTTTTTTCGCCGAAAAAAAATTTGAAAAATATTTTTCTCAAGAGGCATTAATTTTTCCAAAATGGGAGAATTCTTCGGTGCGATCCGCAAACATCACCGTTACAAAATGTTCATCTTGTCATCCACCACTCGCCTGCGAGCATCGGCAACACTACGAACTGTTGAGTACATCGCTCGCGTCCAGACAAAGGAGGTGGCGATGACTGATCTTCGCCATAGTGAAATTGTTCCTCACAATGAGAACGTCAGCATCGCGCCACCCGCGACTCCCTTGCGTGCGCGTCAACGCACTCGAGTTGTGCTCGACACATCAGTTCTTGTGGCAGATCCGGCAAGTTTGAATGCATTTCCTGGTAGCGAGGTAGTGATTCCGCTCACCGTTGTTGAAGAACTTGACGGTTTAAAAACTCGTCTCGACGATGTGGGGCGTGCAGCGCGCACCGCATTGCGTTCATTAGAGGAACTGCGCAAACGCGCTGGTGGTGTTTTAAACACTCCACTTGAAGTACACGACGGTGAAGATGGTGGAAGCGTGCATATTGAGGTCAATGGCATTCAACGCCATCTCCTCATCGAGCACGGCCTCGACCCTGAAATCCCCGATAATCGCATTATTGGAGCTGCTTTAGGGCAATGCCGTACCGCCCCTACCCGCCTCATTTCGAACGACGCCGCCTTACGTATTAAGGCCGCCCACCTGGGTTTGCAGGCTGACGAGCACCAACCTGTGGGGCGTGCCGCAAACAGTCGGCCAATGGGATGGGTCCCTCTCTCGGCAACTCATGGAGCAATTGATGACCTCTATACATCTGGGTCACTCCCCGTGCACAGCGTTGCGGGCGCCGACACTTTGTCGCAAAATACCTTTGCCGTCATACGCGACGGTTCACAATCTGCCCTCGCGCGCCGGCAAATAGATGACCTCAACCTGCTTTCTACAAATGCACCCGAGGCGTGGGGCTTGCGAGCTCGCAGCAAGGAGCAACGTTTTGCTCTGGAACTTTTGCTTGACCCCGAAGTCACCGTGGTTGCACTCGACGGCAGGGCCGGGACAGGTAAAACCATCATGGCCATTGCGGCAGGCTTGGAACAAGTAGTAGAACAACGTCGTTACGAGCGCCTCGCCGTGTATCGCCCTCTCGTTCCTGTGGGCAGAGCAGATGTCGGTTTCTTGCCCGGTGGCTTAGATGAAAAGCTCGACCCGTGGATGTCGGCTATTCACGATTCCATCGTTGCCCTCACCGACCACCGTTCCAGCAACGACGCACGGCGCCTCATCGACGACTTCATTGCTCGCGGACAACTCTCACTGGAGTCGGTCACCTTCTTGCGTGGTCGGTCACTGCATCGCCAAATTGTGGTGGTTGACGAAGCGCAAAACTTGGAACCAACAACGCTAAAGACCATCCTCACCCGTATCGGCGACGGCACCAAGGTCATCTTTACTGGCGACACCAGCCAAATTGATGCCCCATATATGGGTGAGTCGAACAATGCCCTGGCAGTCCTGATTCATGCGTTCTCCGACCAGGAATGCTTCGGCCACGTCACTTTGGCCGCCTGCGAACGCAGCGAGGTGGCAAGCCTGGCCGCAGAGCTCTTATAAGGGCCCAATGTGCTTGTTGGCACATTTAGTACTAAATACTTGCAGTTACCCCCTTCGCCCTCATAGTGTGGTCTCACTAGGTTCCCCCACATAGAGAAGGCGCTCACAATGTCACTCAAAGAAATGACAATGATTCACATTCCCGCTCCAGTAGCAGTGAAAGATTCTGAACATTGGACCGATCTTGCGGCGTGTAAAGGTCGCACACCTCTCTTTTTCCCACCAAAAGCCGAACGCCCCCAGGCCCGCGCCCGTCGTGAAGCCCGCGCCCGCCAGCTCTGCAACCAATGTCCAGTCGTCGAGCAGTGCCGACAATTTGCCCGCAACAACCACGAGTACGGCTTCTGGGCTGGCGAGAGCGAAGAAGATCGCCACCTTGCCGGTTTCACCGTTGCCGCTCCCATCGGCATTCGCGCCCGCTTGCCACACAGCGCGTAATACGTTGCGCCGAGTCATCATCGGCAAGAATAACGAGATGACGCCAGACCAACTTGTACGCCACTTCATCAAACTCATCGAGACAAAAGATCTTGAAGCGGCTCTCCTCTTCCTCGATGAGAAGTGCGAATACGACAACGTGCCGATGCGCAAAGTTTTTGGCCCAGAAGGTGTGCGTGAAGGCCTTGCTCCTTTCCTCGCGAGCTGTAGTGAAATCGATTGGGAGATTCATCACCAAACCTCATCTGGCGATGCCACTTCTGGTGTTGTCATGAATGAGCGCACCGACCGCTTCAAGATGGGCGATCGTTGGGTAGAAGTTCCCCTCATGGGCATCTTCACTATTGCCAATGGAAAAATTACTTTGTGGCGCGATTACTTCGACATGGCAATGTTCCAAAAAGCAATTTCCGGCTAACACGCCTTCCCTACTGTGCAACACATGCCCCGCAAAATGCCGCCACTTAAAAAGGCGGAGTTCCTCGTTGTCGACGTTGAGACCACTGGTTTAGCAACCGACAGCGACCTCATTTTGCAAATCGGCGCAGTTGTGACCAATGCCAAAGGAACTGTGCTGCGCAGTTACAGCACATACGTGCGCCCCAGCAATGGCGGTTCGTTTCCTTGGGGAATCGAGAACCCTCCCGCACACCACATTCACGGCATTACCAATGAGCAGTTGCGCCAAGGCCTGCACACCAAACGCGCAATGCGTCAACTACGCCGCCTCGCAAGAAAGCGCATTCTCGTTGCACATAACGCCAAATTCGACTTTGGTTTCATCAAGTCTGAATCACAACGCCACAGCGTCAACATTGAAGTCGATCAGCACCTGTGCACCTTACAAATGTCGCGACTGCTCGACCCAAAGCGCGCCGAGCAACACCGCCTCACGGCGTTGTGCGAGAAGTACAACATTCCCCTCACCAATGCTCACGATGCACTGTGCGATGCCACCGCAACTGCACAACTGCTTTCTATTCTCATTGCGTCACACAATGCACGCACGGTGAACGACCTCTACCAGCTTGTTCCTTAGCTGTAACGAGCCAAAATATTGGCAGCAGTGTCGGCGCCGAGCGACGCATACTTTTCAGGGCTTACGACAACAGCGGCATTTCCTGCTCGCACTAATAATCGCCCAAGCCATGGTGCCGAGGTAACGGGCAAAACAACTTCCAACACACCGTCAGCCAATTTGCGCTGCGAGTACACGGGGTAACGCTCTGCCACCCAATGGGCAGAGGGCTGTAAATGCAATGTCACTCGTTCGGCCTGCGTATCCCAATGGAAGCCTGGTTCGTCGGCAAGTGCGGGAAGCGTCTCTATGTTCACCACTTCACCTGTGTCTGCCAAAGCAGTAATGCGGTCGACACGGAAAACGCGCGGTTCGTTGATACCGAGGTCGATGGCATCGAGATACCAATGTTCACCGCTTAACCACACACGTCGTGGCACCACGCTGCGCGATGTTGACTTATTGGTGGTGGGCGAAAAATAGTCGAGCGAAACACGGGCATTGATGTCGCAGAAGTGCGCCAATTCAGCCAGTAGTGGGTCGTGAGGGTTTTCAATGACCAGAGCATCGTCAATTGCGGTGAGCTCGTTGAGTTTGCGAATGGCAGAACCCAAGGCAGCAGAGTTGGCCCCACCAGGTAGCGCAAGAGCGGTATCGGCAACGGCACGCAATGCAAAAGCCTCGGCAACAGAAAGGCGCAGGGGCTTGTTGAATACGTTCGGTATTTCCACCCACACTTCATTTTCATCGAAGAAGATTTCAATGAGTTCCAATGGAGAATAGGGCGGAGTGCCACAGAGCCCGGCGAGTGTGAGATCTTGGCTTAACTCTTCAACACTGAGATGAAAAGTATTTGCCATTTCATGAATTGACACGCGTTTGCGCTCGGCGAGCCAAGGCAACATGATGAGGAGACCCTGTACGCGCTCGGCAGCACGACGTTGGCGCGGTGCGGCACTCATTGTGCGCCACCTTTTTGCATGTGTTGCAACCAGTCTTTAATGCCTGCACGCACATCGGATGGCGAGAGCACCTCGGCATGTTCAACAAGGCCTAGCAACCACGAACGAAATGGGCCTTCATTGCCACACGGCACTTCTACAACCGCTGAACCGTCGTCACGATTTTCAATAACCGACTGGTTGCCAAACTCACGTAAAACACTTGGCAACAGAGCGGCATCGATGAGCACATGAGCCATAGTGGGCTCTGCGCCTTCACCCAACATTTCTGTATCGGTTGCTACTGCAGCTTGAATATCGAAACCTTGTGGGCGCTCAAAAGTTGCATCGACAATTTTGACTTTGCCTTCAATACGGTCGACGCGAAAGCTTCGAATTGCATTGCGTACTTGGTCGGCACCAACGACATACCAATACCCGCCACGCCCCAATACTCCGTAGGGGTGCAAGCGTCGCGTTTCGCCGCGATAGCTGAAACTAATTTCTTTCGTATTTTGTGCAGCTTCGGTCACTACTGGCAATGCAACGCTGTTCACCGGCAGGTGTGCTTGCGACAAGGTTTCACCCTCAGCCACATCGAGGCCCAACTTCAAACGCGCACGGTCGGCCCAAGCAGCATCGATATGCACTGCGGCCAAAGCGAGTTGCAATGCATGGCGTTCTTCATTGGTGAAGTTCACCGACGACAATTCCAGTTGACGACGGTCGATGCGATAGCTCGACTCACCGGCTTGGTTGCCACCCAAGGTTTTCATTTCAATGGGAACGCCCATATCGCGCACTAATGCTTTGTCGCGCTCGAAGGTAGCTCGACCCGATTCACCATCGGCATAGTTATTGGCTCCTAGAGCACCACGAATTTGCGTGAATGTGAGTGGCTGTGAGTTCTCTGTAAGCAACGCAATGAGATTGAGTACGCGCTCTGCTTGGTCGCGGGCGACTCCTGCCACTTTGGCTACTTTGAGCCAGCCCGTGAAGCAGCTATGACCGCGCGCATGAGATCTACTACTTGGTCGGAAGTTGCACCTGGGCTCAAGACCCCAGCAACACCAAGAGCTTTCAACTTCTCGGCATCTTGGTCGGGAATAATGCCGCCGACAACAACCGGAACATCAACTCCGCGCTCACGCATTTTTTCTACAACTTTTGGTGCAAGAGTCATATGTGCACCAGACAACATAGAGAGACCTACTGCATCGACGTCTTCGTCGATTGCAGCTGCAGCAACTTTGTCGGGGGTCTGAAAGAGACCGGTGTAAATGACTTCAAAGCCAGCATCACGCAAAATACGTGCGACTACTTTTACTCCACGGTCGTGACCGTCGAGACCAACTTTTGCAACAAGAACCCGTTCACCTGCCATAAGACTTCTGAGTCTAAGGGGCGATGAGCCGACTCGCTCAGGCCACTTCGAAGGATAAATCGAGCTTCTTCAAGCCGCGCAACATGAAACTGTCGTGATAGCGGAAATCGTTCGATTCCAAGAGGCTCCACGACTTCAAGCGGTCGGCCATGCGCTCAAATGCCACCTGTAGTTCAAGGCGTGCAAGTGGTGCACCAATGCAGAAGTGGATTCCCTTGCCAAATGCAAGGTGCTCTTTCAAGTTGGGGCGCAATGGGTCGAATTGGTCGGGGGTGTCGCCCCACACTTTAGGGTCGCGGTTAGCAGCCGAGTACATGAGCATGACGCGGTCACCCTTAGGCACGGGGCAACCGTCAATTTCCACATTGTCTTTGGTGACGAGACGGAACATGCCGCCAGAAGGCGACGACAAGCGCAGAATTTCTTCCACTGCTGGCCCAATAAGAGTGCGATCTTGACGCACCTTTTCCCACACGTCCATGTTTTCAGCGAAGTACAACATGCCTTCCGCAAAAGTGTTGGTGGTGGTTTCATTTCCTGCTGTGAGCAGTTGGGCGATGATGGAGAGCATCTCGGGAATTTCAAGGAGTCTCTTTGTTCCTTCATCGGTATCGATTTCTGCAGTGACCAATGCTGAGAGCAAATCGTCGGAAGGGTTGGCACGCTTTTCCTCTAAACGACCAGCGAAATAACGCTGCATTTCCATCACGCCTGTGAGTGCTTCAATGCGACGATCGTCGGAAATGCTGCTGCCAATAGTTGCAATAGAGTCGTCACTCCAACGCTTGAGGTCGGCCATCTTGTCGAGGGGAACGCTCAAAATAGATGCAATTGCCGCAATAGGAAGTGGAACGGCAAAATCGCGAACAAATTCCATTGTCTTGTCGGGACGATTGATGAATTTGTCCATGATGCTGTCGACATATTCTTCAATGAGCGGACGCAACTCGGCAATTTTGCGTGGCGTGAAAAAAGAAGCCACAGTGTTACGAAAACGTGTGTGGTACGGCGGGTCGATGGTGAGCATCGTTGGCACTTGTGGCCAGCCTGTTGCAAGCACAGCTTTGATTTTTTCAAGAACGTCACCCTTGGGTGGCTCGCCTGCGCTACCAAAGCGGTTCGAGAATGTTTCGGTGTCACGTACCAAAGGCACGATGAGTTCATGGCGCGTCACAATGTGAACGTCGGTACCTTCAACATCGAACAGTGGAGTTTCTTGCTGCATGCGCCGGAAGTACATGTGCGGGCACTGATGCATGATGGTGTCGCGGAAGGGGTTCAGACCTTTGAGGTCTGCCTCTTCAGGAGTAGCTGGGCCAATTTGAGGAACTTTCACTGCCATGGCTCTATTGTCGCCTACTTCATGCCCCTCAAGCGAACTCAAAATTGAGCGAGGGCTTAAACCAAGGCCAAAGTGCGCTCTAGCGACTCGGCTTGCACCTTTGCCCGCTCCAGTGCAGGAATATCGTCGAGGGCGTCGGAGATGATTTCCACGCTGATGGGGGCAGTTGGCGGGGTTTTGCGGAAGAAATCGACCAGAGGGAATTCTCCGGCGCCAAGCAATTCACGGTAGTGAATGCAGTCTTGGATGTAGTCGTCGAGTCGCGGCTTCATGGTTCCGTCATCAACCTGCACGTTTTTCACCATGGAGAAATCGAGATCGGCAAGCGACGCAAGGCCAGCCCCACGAAATACGTGCCACGTGTCGACGCACAGCCCAACATTTTTTTGCCCACTTGCTTGAGCTACACGCTGCGCAGTGGCAATGTCGGGAATTTTGGTGGGGGGCAAAAACTCAATGGCATAGTGGATGCCTGCCTCTTCGGTGCGCTTGGCGATCTCGCCTATCCACGCTGAGGCCTTGGCCAGGTCGATGTCTTTGTCGGGGCCAAAAGGTGAAATGACCTGCACACGCTCTGCGTGAAATGTGCGTGCCACGTGCTCAAAATCTTTTGCTGAAGCATCGTCTAAAAGGCGCAGGGCCTCGAGTTCCAAAATGCGCACGTTGTGCTTGTCGAGAATGGCCTGCAGTTGCGCATCGGTGGTTCCGTCGGCCCGCAGTTTCAGGTATTCAGCCACGTTGAACCCAATACCGTCGAAACCCGCCGCGCTCGCTGCAGCTACTCGC
>JANRCO010000005.1:0-11603 GCA_030726975.1 Ilumatobacteraceae bacterium
ATGTACGGCAGCCGTTGAGTCTTCAGCAGTGAGCATCGCCGATGTTGTTGCTGAAACATCTATCGCTCGTGTTACCGAGCGAGGCGCCACTCGTGCCGACGACAAAATCTCTGAAGCAGGTATGGAAGATCGCAAACGACAGGGGTACTTCTGATGCGTCAGTTACGTTTTGCCACTATTGGTTCTGTTGACGACGGAAAGTCAACGCTCATTGGTCGATTGCTGTACGACTCGAAGAGCATTTTTGAAGATCAACTAGAACACGTTGAAGCAGTCAGCAAGCGTCGCGGCGACGAGTATGTCGACTTGTCACTACTCACCGATGGTTTGCGTGCCGAGCGCGAGCAGGGCATCACCATCGACGTGGCGCATCGCTATTTCGCCACGCCTGCTCGCTCGTTTGTCATTATGGACTGCCCAGGCCACGTGCAATACACGCGCAACATGGTTACAGGTGCATCTACTGCAGACCTCGCCATTATTCTCATCGACGCTCGTCATGGGGTAGTAGAACAAACCCGTCGTCACAGCATTCTCACGTCGCTTCTTGGTGTGCCACACCTCGTGGTGTGCGTGAACAAGATGGACCTTGTTGACTACAGCGAAGCACGATTCAAGGAAATTCGCGAAGACTTTGAAAACTTTGCAGCACGCTTGAACTTGCACGATGTTACTTTCTTGCCCATCAGCGCATTGAAGGGCGACAACGTTGTTGATCGCACTCCAGACCTTGGCTGGTTTGAAGGTCCAACGCTTTTGCATCACCTTGAAAACGTGTACACGGCGAGCGACGACAACCGTATTGATGTGCGCTTTCCTGTGCAGTACGTCATTCGCCCGCGCACGACTGAACACCACGACTACCGCGGATACGCCGGAACTGTTGCCGGTGGTGTTTTGCGCGTAGGCGACGAGGTTGTTGTTTTGCCTAGTGGGCTGTCGAGCACCATCACGGGCATTGACTCGGCCGATGGGCCTCTTACTGAAGCTGTTCCCGGTGCTGCAGTGACCATTTTGCTAGCTGATGATTTGTCGGTCACGCGAGGCGACATGATTTGCCGCCCACACAACCGCCCGCGTGTTGTGCAAGATCACGAAGCGATGTTGTGTTGGCTCGACTCGAATGCGCAACTGCAAACAAACAAGCTGTACACGCTGAAGCACACCACACGTTCTACGCGTGCCAAAGTGAGCGAAGTGCGCTATGTGCTCGATATCTCAGAACTGCATCGCAAAGAGCCCACAGGCCCCCTTGCCATGAACGATATTGCACGCGTTGTTATTCATACAGCAGAACCTCTGTTGCGTGACGACTACGAACACAACCGCGTCACTGGTTCATTTATTTTGGTCGATGAATCAACAGGTGCAACCGCAGCGGCCGGCATGTTGTTGCCGCCCCGCGAGTGACTACAGAAAACACTCCACAGCCCGCGGGCGATATTCGTTGGCACGAGCATGCCATTAGCCGAGAAGAACGCTGGGCAAAGCAAAACAGCCGTGGTTGCACTTTGTGGCTCACTGGGCTGTCGGGTGCAGGTAAGAGCACCATCGCCAATGCAGCGGCGCATCAGCTTTTCGCAAGTGGTGTGCCTGTGTATGTTCTCGACGGCGACAATCTACGTCACGGCCTCAATGTTGACCTCAGTTTCAGCGATACCGATCGCGCAGAAAACGTGCGTCGCGTAGGTGAGGTCGCGCTCCTTTTGGCCGATGCCGGCTTCGTCGTTTTCGTCCCCATCATTAGCCCTTTTTTCGCAGGTCGTCAGGCAGTACGTCAACGGCACGAATCGTCGGGCCTGGGCTTTGCCGAAGTGTTTATAGCTACCTCGGTAGAAGAGTGTGCGCAGCGCGATACCAAAGGTTTGTATGCCAAGGCGGCCAAAGGTGAACTCACGGGTCTGACGGGGGTAGACGCCCCTTATGAGGCTCCACGTTCACCCGAGGTGACCTTGCTAACGTCACAGCGCAGTGTTGAAACATGTGCAGAGGAACTCCTCTCTGGCATGAGCCACCTGTGGAGTTGACGTCAAAATGTTCTCAAAAAAACCTTACGTATTCACAGAACGAGCTCTCTTCGTTGGCCATACCTTGGTTGCGCCATCGCTGAAGGTAATGTACGTACCTACCACGAAGGCGGCGTGTAGTTCCATCAAAATGATGCTTGCCGAAGCCAATGGTTCGTACAACATCAACAATGCTCGGTGGTTACACAGCCCCAATATTTCGTTGTCTCAAACCATTCACGAAATCGAAGTGAGTGGTCTCGACCTTTTTCGCTACATGCCCGAAGCAGAACAGAACATCATGTGGGAATCTCCCGACTGGTGGCGTGTAGGTGCATTGCGCTCGCCATATGCACGCTTGTATTCCACCTTCGAAAATCGCATTCTCATGCGTGCACCTAGCACGTTGCCTGATGAGCTGTGGCAAGTTTGTGAAGACGAGAGGGTGGGTGGGGCAATTGATATTGCGGCCACCTTTCGTAAATTCGTGCGGGCATTGCACACTCGTTCGGAACTCTTTTACATCGACGATCACTTCACTGGTCAAATTGGTGCGTTGCGCCCCGACCATATGAACTACACGCACCTCTTTCGTGTCGATGAGCCAGGTGCAATGGATTCCTTTGCCGCAGAACTTAGCGAGCGCGCAGGCAAGCAAGTGGTTGCCAAGCGCCTCAATGAAGGTCTCGGCATCAAGTACCGCCATGTTATGGATGCTGAATCAGCTCATCTTGTAGAAGAGATCTATTCAGATGATTTCCATCATTTTGGCTTCGAAAAGGAAGTCTTTCCCGAAACGCCTCCATCACTTGTGGCAAGCGCACGCGAAACACGAGCAATTGAATACGCCCGCGACATCACCTTTCGTATGCGCCAGATCTCCCGTCTCGCCAGAGCCCGCAGAGGCTGGAAATATGGTGGTGGGCAAGTGCTCAAAGACATGGGTTTACGCGGGAAGCGCCGATAGAGTTCTGCTTTCGCAACTGCTTGCAGTAGCGATGGCGACGTGGCCGAGTGGTTTAGGCAAGGGCCTGCAAAGCCCTGTACTTGGGTTCGATTCCCAACGTCGCCTCTATTGTCTGAGTTTGATGTGTACCTTTCGCTTTGGTTTATTGGCGGGAATCAGACTGAAATATATGGTGGGTGGTAGCGTTCAAATATGGACGACCCAGAGCTCTGGCGGTGGATCTGGTTAGTCGCTGTCGGTATTTTCGCGGTAGGCGAGGGAATACTTGCTGGCTCATTTTTCTTGTTGCCATTCGCTGTAGGAGCACTCATCGCAACAATTGTGGCGTTCTCTGGCGGAGGTGTTGCTGCGCAGTGGGTGACATTTACAAGTGTCTCACTTGTAGGTGCGCTATTGCTTATTCCGCTTCGTCGCCGGCTTGACCGCACTAAGCAGCAAAATGGAGTTGGCGCACGTCGACTCATCGATCAAGAGGCAGTTGTGGTGGCCACTATTGCCGCAGGCCCCAGCCAAGTTGGTGAAGTACGCCTAGGACGAGAGATCTGGCGGGCCGAAAGCAACAACCATGCCGAAATACCAGAAGGTTCCACGGTGCGAGTCATCGATGTCCGCGGAACAGCTGTCATTGTCACTTCCCAATCTGTTTAGGAGCATACCTATGTCGACATCAAACGTGATTACCGTCATTCTTTCAATCGCTGCTTTTCTGTTTCTCTTTTTCTACGTTGCCAGTTCCGTCAAAATTGTGCACCCCAACCAACGGGGCGTTGTTGAACGGCTTGGTCGCTACCACACCACCGCCGATCCTGGTTTGCGATTCATCATTCCATTTGTTGACAGGCTCAGAATTGTTGATATGCGCGAACAAGTTGTTGATGTTCCCCCACAAGAGGTCATCACCGCCGACAACGTAGTTGTCAGCGTTGACGCTGTTGTGTATTACGAGCCCGTAGACCCGCAGAGACTCCTATACAACATTGCCAACTTCATACTCGCCGTAACGAAGTTGGCACAAACGAACCTGCGCAACCTGGTTGGCGATCTTCAACTTGATCAAGCGCTCACAAGTAGAGACTCCATCAACACCAGCCTTCGTGCCATTCTCGACGATGCAACCGACACCTGGGGCGTACGAGTTAAGCGTGTTGAGATTCAACGCATCGACCCTCCTGCAGATGTAATGATGGCAATGCATGAGCAGATGAAAGCGGAGCGCACTCGTCGTGCTGTGGTTACCCAAGCAGAAGGGGAGCGTCAAGCAGCAATCACGCGCGCCGAGGGTGAACGCCAAGCCGTTATTCTTGCTGCCGAAGGTGTGAGGCAACAGCAGATTCTTGAAGCTGAAGGTCAAGCCGCAGCAGTTCGGGAACTTGCTGAATCGGAAAGTTTCAGACAGCAAACAATCGCTGAGGGCGAGGCATCGGCCATTCGTTCCGTGTATCAAGCAATTCACGATGGCAACCCCACACCAGATCTTCTCGCAATTAAACATCTGGAAACTCTTGCCAAAATTGCAGATGGTCAAGCTACAAAAATCTTCTTGCCAGCTGACTCAACAGCGACAATGGGTTCACTAGCCGGCATTGCTGAACTCTTCAAAAATACAGACCTTTAAGAAGTTCAAGGCTCTTTTCATTTCAAAGAGTGCCCTTATTAGTTCCCGTGACTCGGGCTCGCGACTCTCGTTAGGTGCTATCAGTACTCGCGCATACCTGCCCGACGGATGTCTTCGTGTCCACTCTATTTTTATTATCGAAAACTTTGTAGTTGCGCAGCAGTGTTTTTGTTACTCCGCGGGAGATGAGACTTCTTGTAGTGCTGATGAGCATGTACTGAGTGAGTGGGGTACTGTATTTTGTCAAACATTGCGCATTACGAAAACAGCTACATGTCGAGTAACAATTCGAGTGGAGTCACGAAAGCAAAAGCCTCGATTTCGTACGATGACGCTCAAGGTTGTGAAACAAGCCTTTGCTTATTTGAGAACTTGGGAAACTCTTCGCACGACTTTTCTTTTGCCCACCGCGCAGGTGATGGTCAAGGAGGCAGTTTTGCCGGCCTTCAACTTGAGTTTCGAACGCAGTATTGACGAGGTCAGCGAAGTGTTGATGCGACCCTTAGCGTTGCTCTTCACTCGTTTCACTAGCGTGACGTTTCTTGCACCAGATTTCCCTGCAACGGAGCATTTTGCTTTGCGAGCATTGGAAACCGTGTAAGACAACTTCTTATTCGCTGCTGAGGCCTTTGGCTTGAATCGCAAAGATACAGTTGACTTTGGCTTTGCGATCTTGTCAGCGAGCTTCAGCACGGGCAACTTGTAGCGCCCGCCGGAAGAAGCAGCCAAGACGGTGCCATCTGCTTCGAAGGGCATGTCGATGAGTAGTGCTGGCAAGATGCGCACATCGGTCTGAATTCCCGAGCCGGTGGCTCCTGCGAAACTGTTTGTTCCGCCGGTGACAGTTATTTCTGAAGTCACTGTGTAGCTGACACAGATGACCTTGGTGTAACCGTCTTTGCAGTTCCATGCAACATTCGCTTGTGTTTTTGGTAGGTCACCGAAGTTTTGGGCGATAGTGCCCGAGAGCTCGCCGGTGGAACCAAAAGTCAATTTCCATGTGCAGTTACGTGTGCCACTAAAACCTAGAGTCCAGGGCCACGCTTTGGTGGCGGGAAAAATGGAATTGCCCTCAGGGTTTCTTGTGGGAATCGTCATTGTGTAAACGAAGGTGGTGTCCATTTTGAATTCGGTAGTGCATGTGGTGGCAAAAGATCCAGCACCAAACTTTGTGGAAGACACGGGAAATGTTGCAGCGGTGTCGCTTTCCTTGGAAGTGAACGGGAAATTGCAGCTCTGCTTTGGAGGGTCAACAGGTGCCCAAGGAGCATTTGCGTTTGAAACCTTGGCCAGTCTCCATGCAGCAAACTGTGCAAGGATTTCATCAATGCGATTTTCAAAATAGGAACGGTTGAAGTCTGTTGTAGTGCCTGCTGGGATAGAGGTGCACTTAAAAGTTGCGCCATTGAGTACGACCTCTTTGTCGTAGCCTTCGTCTTCACGGGTGAGTACAGCATCACAAAGATTGATGAATGCTTCGTTGACGGTGGTTGACGTTGCGTCGCTCACTGTGGTTGCACAACCCGCAACAACTGGAGTTGCAATTGTTGTGGTTGTTGTGGTTGTTGTGGGTTCTGTTGAGACCGGTGGCGCAGACGCGCTGGTGCTGAGCGCTGAAACCGTCATCACTCCCGCGATGGCCAAGAGGGCAGTGGTGAACTTCTTGGACGACATGACGTACTTCCTCAGCTAATTTTAAAATGGTAACCAGTGGTAACCCTAGTGGCAATTGCGTGAGAGTTCAAGGCCCCGTTATTCGTCAATGATGTCGGGGAGGTTTTCAGTCGGTGCGTTAATGGGAAGTGATTGAGCCACTAATTGAATGGCCTCGGCCAGTTTCTGCTCTTTGAAAAGCTGCGTGGTGGTGTCGAGAACTGTTTGAGGCAAGGTCACGTCACTTTGCCAGCGCAGTTCATAGCGGTGTTGAAGAACGTCAACACAAAATACAAGTGATGCTCCGGGGTTTCTACGTGCGATGTGTGTTGCCCGTTCCGCGTGGTATTTGCCTAGTCGGGCCACGACCACAACTATTTGGTGACCAGTTGCTGCTTCGGCTTCTTTAATGGCTGCTGCTACTTGAGGCTTTTGTTTGAGCCACCAGCTTGCTGCCTCTTTTCGTTTATGCAACATTTTCACCTCTACTTGTGAACTTCACCACGAACCCGATGCTCCGCCACCTGAGAAGCCACCGCCTCCGCCACCAGAGAAGCCGCCGCGTCCGCCTCCTGAGCTTGATCGCATAGTGGTCATAGCCACGAAGAGTATGTTGCTTGCCACGTTTCCAAAACCGCGTTGACGACCACGAATAACGAACATGACCATGGCAAACAAGAAGAAAACAATTGAAATGAATCCGAAGAGGAGATTTCCACCGGTACTTGTAGTGGAGCCTGTTGCGGTGGCATCAATTGTCACCGTTTCACCAGGGGCTGCAGAAAGTTCACTCACAATTGCTGAAGCTCCATCAATCACTGCCGCATCGGGGTTCCCGGCTTTGAGTTGAGGCGCAATAATTCCGTCGATGATGCGGCCTACTTCAACGTCGGTGAGTTCACCTTCGATGCCACTGCCAGTTTCAATACGAAGAGTGCGGTCGTCGAATGCGATGACAAGAAGTACACCATTGTCTCGAGTCTTGTCTCCAAGGCCCCACTTTCGGGCGACGTCAATGCTGAAGTCTTCGAGAGATTGATTCCCCGTAGATGAAACGGTGAGAACGGCTACCTGTGGGCCAGACGCTTTGCGAAAACCCTCGAGCGACTGATTCAGCGCGGATTCAACGTTTGCCGAAAGAATATTTGCACCATCAACGACAGGCGCAGAGAACTTGGGAATGTCGGTTGCAGCGCCAACTAGTTGCCCAGTTGCGCACAGTGCAAAAGCAGTGGTGCCTAGCGCTGCGGCTAGGAAACGAAATTTCATGAGCCTGATGGTGTGAGGTCTACCTTGGGGGCATCTTGGCTAGCGGGGTCTGCTACGTATAGGGCACGTTTTTCGAAACCGAAGAGCCCGGAGATGAGCGAACGTGGGAATGTGCGAACGGCCCTGTTGAACTCTGTAGTGAATTCGTTGTATTCGCGCCGCGATTGCGCCACCCGGTTTTCGGTGCCTTCAAGTTGAACTTGTAGGTCACGCACGTTTTGCGTGCTGGTGAGTGTGGGGTAGTTCTCAACAACAACGAGCAGACGGCTGAGAGCCGACTCAACTTGCGATGCTGCTGCAATTTTGTCGTTGCTTGAGGTTGCCCCAGCGTATTTAGAGCGGGCCTCTGCGAGGGCGGTAAAAATGGTGCGCTCTTGGGTCATTGCGCCTTCTACAGCTGAAACAAGGTTAGGGATGAGGTCGAAGCGACGCTGAAGTTGTACCTCAAGGTCGGCGCTGGCTTGGTCGACGCGTGTTTCTTTGTTGACGAGTCCGTTATAAGAGGTGATGACTGCTAGCAAAACGACGATAACGGCTGCGATGCCACCGAAGAGTTGTTTGCGCTTTTTGGTCATGTTGAGAGGAGTCAAAGCCATAGGTGCACAGTAATGCACAAAAGTTCAACGCAAGTAGCACTGAATCAAATCAGAGTAATTATTCAGTTACCTGACGGTCGAGCACTGCATATACGCGCTTAGCGAAATACCAGCGGCCATCTTTACGCACGTAGTCATCCTCATAACGACCGGTAATGGTTTGCTTGCCGCCAGCTTTCATGTGCAAGAACTCTTGTTGATACCAAGTGCCATGCGCTGTATCGCCGGTGACGATGATGGGTCCGGCTGAGGCGAAAAAGCCAACAAAAGAAAAAGCAGACATTGCTTGTTGCCACATGGGATAGAACTTTGCTTTTCCTGCAACTTCACCCACGCCAGGCAGTGACCAAATTCCGTCATCCATCCAGTTGCTGGCCCATGCTTCTCCGTCGAGACGCATCACTGCATCGTTGTAGGAGTCAACCAATTCGCGAATGGCGAGACGATCTTCTACTGGTCCACTGCTGATCATAAATTCCCCCAACTTGATGACGTTGAGCACAGGCTAGTTTGTTTACGCATAGGTGTACGAAGCCAAGAAACCTGTAAATTGACGCAATGCGTTTACGTTCTTGTTTTGGTGCTGTTGTCCTAGTTGCCCTGTGTGGCTCAACAATGGCATGTGGGAACCCACCTCCAAAACCACCTCGGGTAACTGTTGTGCAACCTGTAACGGCGTCGGGGGCATCGCGTGTGATTCAGGGTAAAACTGCTGGGCCCGGAGCCGACATGTCGAACATGGATCTCACAAAGGAAGATCTTTCAGACCTCGACCTCACCGGTGCCAATTTTTCTGGTTCCACGTTCAACAAGGCGTATCTCAGCAGAGCAATACTCATTGACGCGAACTTCACCGGAGCCGATGTGGGTGGGAGCAACATGTACCGCGCCAATTTAACGGGTGCGAATCTCACCAATGCATCATTTCTGGGAATCAATGGCGAGGAGGCAATTTTCACTGGAGCAAAAATTGAGGGAACAAGTTTCTCTTATGCGCATTTATTGCGTGCAGTGTTTGATGAAGGCGTCTTCGAGAAGGCCGACTTCAGCGGGGCAACCATGCCCGATGGAACACCTGGAAAGCCTTAAGCATTTATGGTTGAGCACTTGGAGCAGGTAACGCGTTCCTCGTTTTCAACGCATTCATCGCAAGCAAGTGTGAGTTTGCGGCATTGATTATTGGAGCAGTTGTAGTATTTGCTGGCAGGTGCCTCGCACAATTGACACACGCCAATCGTTTTGGCGTCGTCACTGAATTCCATGTTCATTCGTTTATCGAATATGTAGAGAGAGCCTTCCCATAATCCGGCATCTTTGTACTCTTCTCCGTAGCGAATGATGCCGCCTGCTATTTGGAAGACCTCTGTGAAGCCGCGATTCTTCATGACCATCGACAACACCTCGCAACGAATGCCTCCGGTGCAGTAGGTGACGATTGGCTTGTCCTTCAGGTGGTCGTATTTGCCTGTTTCGAGTTCTGCAACAAAACCTGGAGTTGTTTCTACATCGGGCACGACAGCATTTTTAAATTTGCCAATCGCGGCTTCGTAAGCATTGCGACCATCGAAGAAAACCACTTCCTCACCACGCTCTTGAATGAGCTCATGAACTTGGGTGGGTGAGAGGTGCTTGCCGCCACCAATGATTCCGTTTTCATCAACTTGAATTTCGTTGGCAACGCCAAAGGTGACAATTTCATCGCGGACGCGAATGACGAGACGTGGGAAATCTTCAATGTCGCCGTCGGACCATTTGAAATCGATGTTTTTGAATGCGCCGTATTCGCGAGAGGTGCGTACATATTTCTTGACTGCAGCAAGCGGGCCGCCCACTGTGCCGTTAATGCCATGGCGAGAGATGATGATGCGGCCTTTGAGTTTGAGGTTCTCACACAAAGACCTCTGCCAAAGACGTATCGCCTCGGGATCGTCGATCGGGGCAAAAGTGTAGAAAAGGATGATTTTGGTGGTATCGATAGAGAAAATGTATCGGGATTCAGGGTAAGGAACGGCAGGTAAGAGGTTTCCGATCTTTACTGAGGTATTTTGTCCATCTGTCGTCATCACCTGTGATCTGGGGAAATACTGTGAAATCCAAGCCATATAGTCGCATCGTCAGTCGAATTCTTCTCGTGGGCGTTGCTGTCTTCGGCATAGTTTCTTGTGGTAATAGCGAGACGAGTTCGTATGACACTGTTCTGCCAGAAGGTGGGTCAGTGAAGCCGCGCACCTTTTGTGAAGTAGCCGATGAATCGTCGAAGGTGGAGCTGGGTACAGGCGATGGCAAGAGCGATGCCATCAAGTTGTATTACGCCAACCAGGTGGTTGCAGCAACAAGTTTGGCCACGTATGCACCAAGTGAAATCAAAGACGTGGCTGAAAAATTGCGTATTTCAACTGTCGAGTTGTTCAAAATCGTAGAGAAGTTCAATTTCGACCTAGCAAAATTAGAAGCCGATGCTGTCTCGGTCAAACAAATTGGGGAGCTTGACGCAAAGTATGAGCTTGAAGCTTCCGATGCAGCAATGAAGAAGTATCTCTTGGAAAAGTGCGGAATCACAGGAGCCCAACAAGGTGTTCCTACGACTATTGCGTAAGTTTCTCTGCCTTCTAGTTGTTGAACGGTGAGCATTAGGGTCACTCGTAAGTGCTCTTAAAGGAGAACATCATGGGTCAACTCGATGGAAAAGTGGCAATTGTTACCGGCGCAGGCCGCGGTATTGGTAAAGGAATCGCCAAAGTATTTGCCCGCGAAGGGGCGAAAGTCGTTGTGGCGAGTCGTACACCAGCAACCGTTGCCAGTGTTGTCGCTGAAATTGAAGCAGAAGGATTCATTGCCTTTGGCGTAGTAGTAGACGTGAGCAATAAAGAGCAAATTTTCAACATGGTTGCAGAGACCGTGAAGAAGTTTGGCTCGGTCGATATTTTGGTGAATAACGCTCAGGGCTTCGGAACAGCCGAAAAACCACGTGCATCTACTATTCCTACGCCGATGGAAGATACCGACGATGCTGAATGGGAGTACACCTTCCGAACAGGGGCAACGGCAACACTGTGGGGAATGCAAGCAGTTTTCCCACACATGAAAAAAGCCGGATACGGACGCATCGTGAACTTCGCCTCAGGTTCAGGCATGGAAGGTTTTCCAGGCAACACTCCCTATAACGCTACGAAAGAAGCAATTCGCGCACTCACACGTACTGCAGCACGCGAATGGGGCAAGTTGGGCATCACCGTCAACACAGTGAACCCATCGTTGAAAACTGATGCTTGGAATAACTGGGAAGCAAACAACCAAGAATTTGTTCAGGGATTGAAAGACAAAATGCCGCTGGGTTTTGTTGGTGAACCTGAAGAGCATGGCGCTCCGTGGGTGGTGTGGTTGGCAAGTAAAGGTGGGGAATACGTCACCGGAATGACGATCTTCCTTAATGGCGGACGGTTCATGAACTAAAAGCCACTATGTGGTGGGCGGCGCAACAGATGTTGTTGTCGTCG
>JANRCO010000005.1:11613-12094 GCA_030726975.1 Ilumatobacteraceae bacterium
GTGTTGGGCTCAGGAAAGGTCCACCCCAACCCCAGCGAATATCGGTAGGAGCTGCAAGTGGTAGCCCAGCGAGGCTCGGTTGCAGGTCGGTGTATTTACGCAGCTGCGCCCATGCATTCCACGCAGAGATGCCTGTAGTGGGGCAGCCACCTCTTACTTGCTTGCAGGCCGCTGTTTGTACAGACATTCCAGCCAAGCGAAAAGCGATTCCAAGCTCTTTTGCACGTGCTGCAATGACTGACCATTGTTTCGATTGTGCGCCACCATTTGTGTGTACCTGAGGAAGTGCAACAATATTTGGCCCGGCCTGTGCTGAGACCCAAATAACGTCGTCAATGGTCCAACCGTTATTGCACAAAAGTCCGCCCACCTTTTGTGGGCAACCATCAGCTGAGCCAAAGTTCCATAAACGCTGTGCAGTGGATGCAACAAAACCGTCAACCCATGCGCGCGCTTGGCCCGAAGGGCCCCAGCCGGGTTC
>JANRCO010000006.1:0-1473 GCA_030726975.1 Ilumatobacteraceae bacterium
ATGCATTGTGCACGACGACCGCGCCACTCGCGACTGGATGTTGCCCGAGCTCGCCAATGCGGTGCGCCCCGACAACCCAGCAGGCGCTGCAGCATTTCTTGAACACCTCGACTCACCAGGACGCATTGTCATTGAGTTGAAGCCCGAGTACAAACTCGACTTCGACTCAAAGAAAATGTGGAAAGACCGCCCCGACGCAGCCCCACCTGGACGGCTCTAACTAACGCATACTTTGCAAAGCAGCCCACACGCGGTTTGCTGTACATGGCATATCAATATGTTGCACGCCTAAATGATGCACTGCATCAATAACGGCATTCTGCACTGCAGGAGTTGCACCAATTGTTCCGGCTTCGCCAATGCCTTTTGCGCCTAATGGGTTGCGCGGTGTTGGCGTTTCCATAGGAACTCGCTCAAATGATGGCAACTCTGCTGCAGAAATAAAGGCGTAGTCGGCAAGGTTCGAGGTAATGGGGTTACCACCATCGTCGTAACGCACTTCTTCAAGTAGTGCTTGTGCAATACCTTGCGCAACACCACCATGTACTTGGCCATCGACAATGAGTGGGTTCAAAATGGTGCCCGCATCGTCACAAGCAATGTGGCGCACAATGGCAACAGAACCTGTTTCGGTGTCTACTTCAACAACACTCACATGAGTACCAAAGGGGAATGTTGCACCCTCTGGTGTGAAGTCGGCTTCTGCGAACAACGCAACTGGCGATGCAATAGCAATTTCTGCCCATGTTTTACTTGGCCGCGGCGAACCCACTACGTGGAAAGCACCAGTTGCAGCATCGAGCACCACGTCTTCTGGCGCAGCCTCAAGCAAGTCGGCGGCTTTTTGGCGTGCAATTTCAATGACGTTTTCAGCAGCCATTTGAGCAGCAGTTCCGCCCACTTGCAGTGAACGCGAACCACCTGTGCCGTTACCGCGCTCAATATCGTCGGTGTCGCCAAAGCGGAACTCAATTTTGTCCATCGGGATACCAGTTTTTTGAGAAACAATCATTGCCCACGAAGTGTGGTGGCCTTGACCATGCGACGAAGATCCCGTGCGCACAATTGCCCCACCATCGTTGGTGATTTCTACGGCTCCGTACTCACCACTACCCATGGGGTTAGTGGTTTCCACATACGACGCAACACCAATACCGAGCTGCACAACATCGCCGCGATCGCGTCGCGCTTTTTGTTCCACACGTAACGCTTGGTAACCCGATGCACTTAATGCCATATCGAGTGCTTTTTCGTATTCACCAGAATCGTAAGCGGCACCCATTGATGTTGTGAGAGGGAACGCTGATGGTTTGATGTAGTTCTTGCGGCGCACTTCAGTGGAATCGAGTCCGCAAGCTTGTGCAAACATTTCTATAGTGCGTTCAATTGCTGCGGTTGCTTCGGGCCGACCCGCACCACGGTAAGCCTCCATTGGCGTGGTGTTGGTAACAAGCGAATACGAGTTGTATTCAA
>JANRCO010000006.1:1573-11785 GCA_030726975.1 Ilumatobacteraceae bacterium
CGGTAAGCCTCCATTGGCGTGGTGTTGGTAACAAGCGAATACGAGTTGTATTCAATATTGGCAATGTCGTAAACGCCACCGGTCATCATGCGCGTCATGATGGGCAATACGGCGCCAATACATGCATAGGCTCCCGAATCTTGTAACACCTCTAGGCGATACGCAGTAATACGACCATCTCTTGTGCCACCCATTTTTGCAATTTGGCGCTGCCCACGACCATGGCCCATACCCAACATGTTTTCGCTGCGTGTTTCGGTCCAGCGCACGGGGTAACCCAATTTCTTTGCAGCCCAACCCACCAAAATTTCTTCGGGGTACACACCATTTTTTGCGCCGAACCCGCCGCCGACATCGGGAGTAATAGTGCGTACATCTTCTTTAGCAAGACCAAGAGCTGTTGCTAAGCCGTCACGCGCACCGTGCGCACCTTGGCTACATGCCCACTGCGTGAGTCGCTTGCCATCCCATGTTGCTGCAGCTGCACGCACTTCCATTGGTGCAGGTGCAACACGTTGATTCTCAATTGCTAATTCAACTACAACTTCGCAATCGGTAAAAATTGATGGGTCAGCCGGAGTGGGCAATGTAAAAACTACGTTTGTTTTTGCTTCGGGAAATAAAACTGTCGCGTCGGTGAGCGCATCGGCAACATCAAGCACTGCAGGTAATGGGTCGTAATCAACCACAACAGTTTCTGCTGCGTCAATGCCTTGTTCCTTGGTTTCACTAATAATCATCGCAATGGGGTCGCCAACAAATCGCACAACGTCAATTGCCAAGAAGGGGCGGCGCATGTCTTGGTTCAACAAAGGTATTGAAGGCTTCGCTGGTTCCATGTCAACATCAGCTGCTGTTAACACCGCAATGACACCTGGCATTGACAATGCTTCACTCGCATCGATGCCAATGATTTTTGCGTGCGCCATTGAAGAGCGCACAAAGGAAATATGCCGTGCCTCGGGCAGATTGAGGTTGGCAATATAAGTACCTTTGCCAGTCAGAAAACGGGGATCTTCGATGCGGGTTACGCGATTTCCTAAAATGCTCACCCCTGCATTCTGTCAGGGTGTTGACCCCCACGAATGACCGCAAAATGGTTCGAGCGCACACAATAAGGCAGCCCCAGAGACCATGTATCACCGGTGATACACTCGCCAGCATGAAGGAAATTACCGTGAGAGAACTACGCAACAATGGATCTGCCGTCATCAATCGCGTCCTCTCGGGTGAGAGCCTCATTGTTACTCGTGACGGCGATGAAGTAGCAGAGCTACGTCCAGTGCACCAGCGACCCACTCACATCAATGCCTTAAGAAAAAAATGGCAAGGACTTCCCCCACTCAACCCTGTGGCACTACGCGCCGATATTGACTCCGTCATTGATCAGAGCATCTCGTGACCACTGCAGCAGACGGGCTTCTCGATACCAGCACTCTTATTTTGCTGAATGAGTTAGTTGATGAAGTTCAGCTGCCTGAGTATCCCGCTATTAGCAGCATCACACTTGCCGAATTATCTGTTGGCCCTCTCGTTGCCAAAACTGAGCATGAACGCAAAGTACGACAACTTCATTTACAACTAGCAGAAAGCGAATTCAGTTCGCTTCCCTTCAATGAAGCGGCTGCACGCATTTATGGCGGCATTGCAGCAGAACTGCGTAACAGTGGAAGCAAGAGAAAAGCTCGCGCTTTCGACACGTTGATTGCTGCAATAGCTATTGCTCACCAACTGCCTCTGTACACGGTGAACCCCAGTGACTTTGCAGGAATTTCCGATTTAGACGTGCGGGCTGTTCCTCACCCACAGCACCCATAACACAGCCGCCTCAGGATGGGCCAGAGAACATTCCGCGGTATGTCTCGGGAATTCCCATCACGGGGTCATCTTCATAACGAGCAATTTCTGCACGACCCACAACGCTCCAGTGCACTTCGTCGGGGCCGTCGGCCAAACGCAATGTGCGCTGGCTGGCATACATGCGCGACAGCGGCGTCCACTGCGATACACCTGTTGCTCCGTGCATCTGAATTGCCTCGTCGATAATTTGGCAAACGCGCTGTGGCACCATGGCCTTGACGGCACTCACCCATACGCGTGCTTCAGCATTGCCGAGCGTGTCCATTGCCTTTGCAGCGCGCAAAACCATAAGGCGACACGCCTCGATTTCAATACGTGCTTTGGCAATCACTTCCGGGTTTTTACCCAATCGCGTGAGTGGCTTTCCGAATGCTTCACGATGCAAACCGCGGCGCACCATGAGCTCTAATGCGCGCTCCGCTGCACCAATGGAACGCATGCAGTGATGAATGCGTCCTGGTCCGAGGCGAACCTGTGAAATTTCAAAACCACGACCTTCGCCCAACAGAATATTCTCTTTCGGTACACGCACATCGTTGAAGCGCAAATGCATGTGGCCATGTGGTGCATCGTCTTCACCAAAGACATGCATTGCACCAATAATTTCCACACCCGGAGTGTTCATGGGAACAAGAATTTGTGATTGGCGACGATGCGGCGGACCATCGGGGCTGGTCATCACCATCACAATCATGATTTTGCAACGTGGGTCACCAGCACCTGAGATGTAGAACTTCTCGCCATTAATGAGCCACTCATCTCCATCGAGCACTGCAGTAGTGGCAATGTTCTTTGCATCAGACGACGCAACATCGGGTTCGGTCATTGCAAAAGCGGAACGAATTTCACCCTGCAGCAATGGCTCAAGCCATTCTTTTTTCTGCGCCGGCGTACCCACTCGTTCCAACACTTCCATGTTGCCGGTATCGGGCGCTGAACAGTTCAAGCACTCTGAAGCCAACGGGTTCTTGCCGAGTTCGGTTGCAATGTAGGCATAGTCGAGGTTCGACAAACCTTCACCAGTTTCAGCGTTTGGCAAAAAGAAGTTCCACAGCCCATTTGCCTTTGCCTTATCTTTCACAGACTGCAACAGTTCAAGCTGACCAGGCGCATAACCCCAGCGGTCGGCACGACCTTCGCCAAGTGCGTAAAACTCTTCGGTGATGGGGTCTACCTCGTTTGCAATGAACTCTTTTACTGCTTCATACAAAGGCAACACGTGTTCAGACATTGCCAAGTTCATGGCGTCGTCTGTAGCTATTCCTGAATGCATTCCCGGCTTTGGCATCTTTTCCCCTCAATAATTCACATCGAAAACCCAAATTCCTTGGGTACATAGGAAATACTACTGATATGCGCCGAAACCTCTTAGCCGTAGCCGTAGGTAGTTTTATTTCCTTCACCGGAATCATGCATTTTGCTTCTCCGAGTTTCTTTAACGACATTGTTCCCCCGTGGCTCCCCTTCAGCAACAGTTTTTGGACCTATGCCAGCGGTCTGGCCGAAATCATTGTGGGTGGGCTCATTTTGCGGCCCTCCACTCGCAAATGGGGCGGCTACGCGCTCATCGCGCTTCTTGTTGCCGTCTACCCCGCCAACTTGTACATGACCTGGGACTGGCGCAATCGCTCAGGAGGTGAGCAATTCATTTCTTGGGCTCGTCTGCCACTGCAGTTTGTGATGATTGCTGTTGCATTGCGAGTTGCGAGGCAAGCGCAGCAAAAACAAGTGAGTTAGAAGTTATTTAGCCTTGCCCAAGATGCCATTCACGGCATTGCGTAACGAGTCGATACCCACACCGCTCGATGCGCTCACCCACATCACATCTTTTTGCGCTACTTCGCAACCTGCCGCTAGATCACGCTTGCGTGTTTCACGCTTCGATGACTTCACTTTGTCGTGTTTTGTTGCAACGATGGTGTGAGGCACTTCATTTTCGCGAAGGTGTTCCAGCATTTGCACATCGAGCTTGGTGGGCCCAATTTCACCATCGACCAAGACAAAAACCATTTCAAGTTCTTCACGCTCAAGCAAGTAGCCAACAATCATCTTTTCCCAACCCGCACGAATACGGCCAGGCACTTTTGCATAGCCATAACCCGGCAGGTCGACGATGGTTCCTTTGCTCGGTGTTTCAAACAAGTTGATGAGTTGAGTGCGCCCCGGAGTGTTCGACACTTTGGCGAGTTGCTTACGGTTTGCAAGTGCATTGATGAGTGACGATTTGCCCACGTTTGAGCGCCCAACAAAAGCAACTTCAACAGGCGACTCGGGCAATGTAGACATGTTGGACGCCGAGGTTACGAAGGCAATTTGAAGCGGCGAAGTCACACGATGAGTTTACGCCAGCATTTTTCGATTATTCCTGATGGCTTATCGAATAACGCCTGGCGAACGTTGCCACATGAGTGACGCGTCGAAACTCAAGGTGTAATCGGGAACAAACTCAATGACAACACGATGTGGTGAGTCGAGAAACTTCTCGAACTCTTGGGCAGCTGTTGGACTTTCGGGGCGGATGTATGTGGCGAATTCTGGGTAAAACCAATCTTTCACGTCACGACCAGTGTGCACGATGCAGTTGCCTTTATAAGAGACCGTTTTGCCGCCACCAATTTTGCTACCAGTGCTGGTGATGCAAATTGATGCACGTGGGTGGCGCCGAATGGCAGAAATACGTTTGCGAGTTTCTGCTGCTGTCATCCAGATCTTTCCGTCTTTTGGCATAAATGCCATCACCACACCAAAAGGGTCACCTGCTTTATTGACCCACATGAAAACACACTCGCGTTGCGACGCAACAAGTTGTGCCTCAAGTTCAGGGGTAAGAGCACAGGCACTGAGATCTTCATAATTTTCCGACATGGGCAAAGAGTAACATTGCGTTTTCCCCTATTTGAGCAGTTTTCAGCGGAAGCTACGCTCTAAAAAGTGGGCTCAAGCCAGCCCATCGGCAAGAATGGAATCATGGCAGTTGCAACATCGGCTCAACAAGGCATTGTTACTCTCGACCTTGAAGGGGTTCTGGTACCAGAAATTTGGATCGCCGTTGCAGAAAGCACAGGCATTACAGCACTGCAACGCACTACACGTGATGAGCCCAATTACGACCTGCTCATGAAAGGTCGCATTGAAATTCTCAATCAACATGGTCTCACCATGAGTCGTATTGAAGAGGTCATTGCAGGTCTCTCTCCGCTCCCCGGAGCTGTGGAGTTCCTTGACGAACTACGTACACGCACACAGGTCATCATTCTTTCTGACACGTTCGAACAATTTGGTCGACCACTCATGAATTTGTTGAACTGGCCAACACTTTTTTGTCATCGCCTCATTGTGGAAAATGACCGCATCGTTGATTTCGAATTACGCCAGGCAGACCAGAAACGCCATGCAGTGAACGCATTCAAGGCTCTCAACTACCGCGTGGCAGCTGCAGGCGATTCATACAACGACACCGCAATGCTTGGCGCAGCAGATGCTGGGTTTCTCTTTCATGCACCGAGCAACATCACCGCAGAGTTTTCACAGTTTCCTGCGCTGAACACTTACGACGAGTTGTTTGCACACCTCACCGCAGCGCTGAACTGCTAGCAAGTGTGCAGCCTTAGGGCTTGTAGGTGGACAAGAAGTTGCCGAGACGCTCAATTGCTTCAACTAGATCTGCGGCCCATGGCAAAGTGACAATGCGCAAGTGATCGGGAGTTGGCCAGTTAAAACCAGTTCCTTGCACCACAAGCACGCGTTCGGCACGCAAGAAATCAAGCACAAATTTGCGGTCGTCGACAATGGGGTACACCTCGGGGTCGAGGCGCGGGAAAACATATAACGCACCTTTCGGCTCAACACACGTCACCCCAGGAATACTGCGCAAAGTTTTTATTGCTGCATCACGTTGTTCAAGCAAACGACCACCAGGAAGCACGAGATCACGAATGCTTTGACGACCACCTAATGCAGTTTGGATTGCGTGTTGTGCCGGAACGTTGGCACAAAGGCGCATGTTGGTGAGCATGCCGACGCCTTCAATGTAGCTTGCTGCGTGTCGACGCGGCCCCGTCATGACCATCCAACCTGAACGGAAGCCTGCAAGGCGGTATGCCTTCGACAAACCGTTAAAGGTGATGGTGAATACATCGGGAGCGATAGCAGCGAACGTGGTGTGCACGGCATCGTCATACAAAATTTTGTCGTAAATTTCATCGGCCATCACAATGAGCCCGTGCTTTACTGCGAGGTCGGCAATTTTTCGCAACACTTCAGGGCTGTACACAGCACCAGTGGGGTTGTTGGGGTTGATGATGACAATTGCTTTGGTGCGCTTCGTAATTTTCGAGCGCATATCTTCAATGTCGGGCATCCAGCCACTCGACTCGTCGCACAAGTAGTGCACAGGGCTACCACCCGACAAGCTGGTTGCAGCGGTCCATAGTGGGTAGTCGGGAGCGGGAATGAGTACTTCATCTCCCTCATCAAGCAATGCATTAAGTGCCACTTGAATGAGTTCACTTACGCCATTGCCTAGCCATACATCGTCAACATCGGTGATATCGATGCCACGCTCTTGGTAATGCTGAACAATTGCCGTGCGAGCAGACACCAAGCCTTGAGAATCGGAATAACCCTGCGACGTCGGCAAGGTACGTACTACCTCAACCAAAATTTCTGGTGGCGTCTCGAAACCGAAAGGCTGCGGGTTGCCAATATTCAACTTGATGATGCGATGACCCTGGGCCTCAAGGCGCTTGGCCTCATCGAGCACTGGGCCACGAATGTCGTACAAGACATTGGCCAATTTGTGAGATTGCATGATGTCTTTTGGCATGGTGTGTTTCCTTATAGGAGCGTTCAATGTCTCCCCTCACACTACGTCAGGCACTTCTCAAAATGCCCCTTATTTATGCCGCAGAGGTCTCGAGGAACTCCACCCAATTGCCGTCGGGGTCTTCTACCATGGCAATGGTGACCCCTGGGCGAATAGTGACGGGCGCTATGGCCACGTTGTAGCCAGCGGCGGCACAACGATCGGAAATTTCCTGCAAATTGGTGACATACATCGTGAAATAGCGGTATCCAAAAGCGCCAGTAATGCCACCCTTCGCCGCACCAGCAAGATCCCCTGGTGCGTGAATGATTTTGAGCAGTGACGTGCCGCACAACAGCCGATACATTTTAGCTCCGCCCGGCATAGGCATTTCACCCTGCAATGGGAACCCCAAAAGATCTCGGTAAAAGGCCAATGCTTTATCGGCATCGCTCACCACAATGCCAAGATCAATAGAGTCTTTTGAAAGTTGCACAAGAGTCATGAGCCAACCTTAGGCGTTGAGCGCTTGCGCTAACTGTTCGAGAGTGACTTCCATATTTGCCTTGTTGTGGCTAGCCCTATCAGAGACTCCACTCACTAACTTGCCCAACTTGTCTTGCCATGTCTTGCGGTGGTCAACCCAACTGTGTGTAATACGCGAGCCACTTGCTGTTGGCTCAATTTCGAAAACCCAATCGCACCAATTTGCGCCCATCACGGTGAGTGCAAAGGAAAACTTGCGTGGCTCATCACAGGCATTCACTACCACTTTTGTATTCCAAGATTTCTTACCGTTTTTATTTTTTCCAGCGAAGTGTGCGCCTACAGCAGGACCTATTGCACCTTTTACCCAAGTACCACCGCGGTTTTCAGGAGACCATTCACCCATCCGCGGAAGATCGGTCACAAGTTTCCACACCTGCTCTGGTGTTGCTGAAACATCGCGCGAAACTGAGACGGGAGCAGATGACATCTACTGATTATGCCATAAGTGGCATCACCATAATTTTGGTGTGTTGATCTGCTTGTGACAGATCGCTAAACGCCTGAGCGATGTCGTTCAGACCTACTTGGCCAGTCACCATCGGCGAAACATTAATAGTGCCTTCGGCAATGAGGTGCATCGCTTGTTCAAATTCTTGAGGACTATAAGTAACAACAAACTGCAACGTGAGTTCCTTCAGCACGCCGAAAACTGGCTGGAAGGTGTCGGGCTCCATGCAGAGACCCACAACAACTATTTTCGTTTCACGCGGCACATCACGCATTACGGTGTTGATAAGGCCCGGCACTCCTACTGCCTCAAACACAACGAGTGGCTGCTTGCCATCGTGTTGTTGCCATGCCGAGACAACATCTTCCTCTCTTGGGTCAACCACAAGATCGGCTCCCATTTGTTTAGCTATTGCACGCCTTGCTGGGGAGTAATCGGAAGCAATGACTGGTGAAATGCCTATGTTTTTCAAACAAGTAATGAGCGTGAGCCCGACCGGACCACAACCAATGACGACCGCACTTTGACCTTGCTTAATGCCTGAGGCATTCACTGCATGTAGCCCAACAGCAAGTGGTTCGGTGAGCGCTGCATTCACTGCAGTGACACCCGTAGGTACAGGAACAAGAAGTTCATTTGAGAGCACCATGCGCTCGCCATAGGCACCCGCAACACTGTTGGAAAACGACAGGCTTTGGCGCTCACCATTTCGTATGAGTACAGGCATCGAAGTAACGAGCGTTCCTGGTTTCGGCCCCGTTGTGCGCGGACCCCACTCTAAAACTTCGGCACAAAATTCATGACCCATGTGCACATCACAAGTGAGGTCAACCGGTGGACGTTTGGTGACACCATTCATTTCGCTCGTCAAGGCAAGAAAGTTTGCACCATGATGCACAAAGTGCAGGTCGGATCCACAGATACCACAGGCATGGACAGCGACCAACACTTCGCCTTCACCAGGAACTGGCTCGGAGAAAGTGTCGACCACCATGTGACCAGAACGCAAGACAGCAGCTTTCATAAAAATTTAATCACATCGCCAAAGGTTGAATTACAAGGCGGCGATGACGTCGACCACAAGAACGAGGTCAGTATTGGCTGGCAACTTCATTTCTGTATTGCCTTCCGGTCCAAATGCGTCTGCAAAAGGAATGGTCATTTGACGCCTTCCTCCCACTTTCATCCCCGGAACACCCTTTACGATGCCTGGCAATGAGCCACCCTCTTCCAAGGTGAGGCTGACCGGAGCACCCTCTGGCCAAGTACTCGTAATTTTCTCGCCGGTATCGCCGCGGTACGCCACAATATGAAGAGCAACGGTGTCGCCCGCAGCAACGGCATCGCCCTTGCCCTCAATGAGGTCTTTACTTTGCAAAGTTGACGATGCTGCCGCTCCGGCAATGGTGAGTTGTGGTTCATCGGCAGGGTCGGTTGCCGGAATGATGCCCATCATTT
This sequence comes from Ilumatobacteraceae bacterium, assembly GCA_030726975.1. GTDB lineage: Bacteria > Actinomycetota > Acidimicrobiia > Acidimicrobiales > Ilumatobacteraceae > F1-20-MAGs119. The sequence continues at coordinate 10,693 of JANRCO010000006.1, forward strand.
CCACGACAAACGACAGTGCAGCCCCAGGCTTAATGACATCGCCCGAACCCGAGTCGCCATATGCAAGGTCGGCAGGAATATCTAACTGGCGCATACCACCGGCTTTCATGCCCAAGAGACCTTCATCCCATCCTTTAATGACTTGGCCTTTACCCAACGTGAAGCTGAAGGGACTTGAACCAAAGTTGCCATCGAAACGTGTGCCGTCGGAACTCAACACGCCCACATAGTGAACGGCAAGAAGGTCGCCCGCCACCGCACCAACGCCTTCGCCATCGGTGATGTCGGTGATGACCAACTTGGTTGGAGCCACCTTTGGCAAATTTACTTTTGGCTCTGCAGTTGACGCAGTGTCAGTTGCACTTGATGCATCATCTACTGCGGTGTCTGCAGTTGCTGGCACAGTGTCGCTGCTCGAGGAATCGCTTCCGCAAGAAACAAGAGATGCACCACCTGCAAGAAGTACTACAACAAGAACAACGCTACGACGATTTTGAAAACGTGACATCCGACGACGCTACCCGACCGCCTATATAAATAGGTATGTCAAACATCAAATTTGGTTAATTCTTACTTTGAAAAGAACCCACGTAATGCCTGTGCCATTGCGCGCCGATGCGGGGCACCGGAAGGCAACATGTCGACCATAGTGATTGAGGTGTGAATGTGTCCGCGTGCTTCCACGTGTTCCACTTGCACTCCTGCTTGCATCAAGGCACGGGCATACGCATTTCCTTCATCACGCAAAGGGTCGAATTGACATGTCACCAGCATTGTTGGTGGCAACCCCGCAAGTGATGCAGCAAGCAAGGGTGAAGCTTGCGGGTTCTTGCGTTGCTCTGGTGTGGCGTAGTGATTCCAAAACCATTCCATGAGTGACTTGGTGAGAATAAAACGCTCTCCATTCTCACGGTGCGAAGCGTGCTGTTGCGAGCCATCAGTGACGGGACACAGCAAAAGTTGTCCGCTGAGTTGTGGTCCACCTGTGTCGCGTGTCATTTGGGCAGTTACTGCAGCAACGTTGACGCCAGCACTCCAACCAGCCACGGCGATTTTTTCTGGAATACCACCCAGTGCTGCAGCGTGCTTGTGC
>JANRCO010000007.1 GCA_030726975.1 Ilumatobacteraceae bacterium
TTTGTTGACGGCGGAAAAAAATCTGCAATGGGTCAATCAGGAAAATGAACTGTCAGTACTTGGAAGGAAAACTATGAGCCGTCATCCACAACCACCTCATCGTCGCAACGAAGAAACACCTGAGCCCACGTCGTCAAAAAAGAAGCGTACGCAAGAACCCGTTGTTCATCTTCCACCTGCCGCTCTTGAAGCACACAACGTGGCAAAAGATTACGGCGATGCACCTGCACTACACCCACTCACCTTGCGCATTGAGCACGGTCAACGCGTTGCACTACTTGGCCACAACGGTTCTGGCAAAACCACACTCATGCGCATTGCATCAGGGCTTCTCGATGCATCAAGTGGCAAAGTCACCTTGAGCGGTCATGCACCACAGTCGTTAGAGGCTCGCGCATTCACCAGCTACCTCGCCGACACTCCTACTTTCTACGACGACTTGTCGTTGTGGGAACACCTCGAGTTCATTGCCCGCTTGCATGGCGTTGAAGAGTGGGACCAACTCGCAGCCAACCTCCTCGACCATTTGGGCTTGTACGAACGCGCCGACGAGTTGCCCAACCGCTTCTCGCGCGGGCTACGCCAAAAAGCCGCCATCGCCATTGCTTTCGTTCGCCCCTTTGAATTGCTCTTGGTCGACGAACCCTTCGTGGGTCTCGACGCCTCGGGCAAAGAGGCTCTCCTTGCCTTGTTCGACCAGGCCGCTACCGACGGTGCCACCTTGGTGGTGGCCACCCACGAGCTTTCTTTTGTTACAAAAGTGGAACGAATTATTGCCCTACGTGACGGGGTCGTCATTCACGACGGCCCCCAGGGCGACACCGATGTCGACGCCTTGGTGCGCGTCGACGCCATCACAAGCGAATAGCACCTCGCATACCCGTCGGGCAGCCCAGAGCGGTAGCCTGCCCACATGCTTGAATATGCAGCCCTCACCAGCAGTGACCCCGCCGACCTCGCACGCCAAATGACCGAGCGTTCCGCTCAGGGTTGGGAAATTCTGCAGATCGTCGCGAGCGGCGCCAACATCACCGCCTTCGCTCGTCGCGCAGCCGTGACCGCTCAAGTAGCAAACACGGTGGCAACACCAGCTGCCTCTACTCCCGCTACTGCGGCTGCTACCTCGGCAACATGGAGCAGCACAACTGCCTCCACCGCACCAGTGAGCACACCTGTTGTTACCAGCCCCGTCAACACCTCGGTTGCATCGAGCGTGGGCGACGCCGCGGCTCCTGCCAACTGGTACCCCGACCCAGCAGGTCGTTTTGAATTGCGTTACTGGAATGGTTCTGCATGGACCGAGCACGTATCGCGCAATGGCCAACAGTCCATCGACCCACCTGTTGCCTAACGCCGTACTCGTCTTTCACACGGCTCTTCACTCGTTATGCGCATCACTTCACTTGGCCACGCCGGCATGCTCATTGCCACCCGCGACATCACCATCTTGTGTGACCCGTGGTTCGAACCTGCATTTTTTGGTTCATGGTTTCCTTTTCCGCGCAACGACCAACTCAGTAGCGACATCACCGCAGCAATAGAGAACCCCAACTATCTCTATATCTCACACATTCACGGCGATCACCTCGACGAGGCGTTTCTCACCAATCATGTCAATAAAGAAACTCCTGTGTTGTTGCCCGACTTTCCGACGCGTGAACTTGAACGCACACTCGGAAAACTTGGCTTTCGCAATTTCATTCGCACACAAAACGCAATAGCAGCACCACTCGTGAATGGCGTCAGCGTTGCCATTCATATTGAGTCGAGCATTAGCGACGGCCCCGGTGGCGACTCTGCACTCGTTGTTAGTGATGGCGAAACCATTGTGGTGAATCAAAACGATTGCCGCACACACGACCTCACTGCACTTGCATCTCACGGCAAGGTCGATGCGCACTTCCTGCAATTCAGCGGTGCCATTTGGTACCCCATGGTCTACGACATTCCCGAAGAGGAAAAGCGTTCACTTGCTGCTGCAAAAGTGGAGTCGCAATTCGCTCGCGCACTCGCCTATGTCGACAAGGTCGACGCCCGCGTGGTGGTACCTAGCGCTGGGCCACCATGTTTCTTAGACCCCGAACTCTTTCACCTCAACATGGTGACTGGTGATGAAGTCTCCATTTTCCCGCATCAACCAGAATTCGTTTCACGCCTCGGCGCCCAAGGCCGTACCGGCATTCTCAATATGCCCGGCACTGTGATTGATGTTTCCCCCAGCGATGTTGCCGTTACTCACCCCGTGAGCGATGAAGCCCTGCACAACACCTGGAACAACATCGCCGACAACCTTGCTGCATACCAAAAAGACTGGATGCCCTGGCTCGCTGCCCACAAAGCCGCATGGCTCGCGCCCACCGACAAACTCCTTGCCAACATTCAAAGTTGGTTTCGCCCTCTTCTTGCCAT
>JANRCO010000008.1 GCA_030726975.1 Ilumatobacteraceae bacterium
GGTATTCCGTCACCCAAGCGCGGGCTTCAGGAAGATACAAGAAACCATTGTTGGAACGAATACCGGCAATGATGTCGTCGACTTTTCCGGCGTTGATCTTCGAGCCGAAGCCGCCCTCAGCACCCTTCCAGAGGAACCCGAGCACGGCAGCGCCGAACCCACCGAGACCTGCGCTCATGAGCGTGACTGTTGCACGGTTAAAGAACTGGCGACGCGATACACCGATGGCTTCAGGATCTGGTGGCGTCCATGGCGCGACCGCAACACTCTGCGGCACGGCAAGTGCAGTGCTGCGACTGGCTACCGACTCGCGCTCGAACTCTTTGCTGCTCACAGCACGCTCGGCCTTTTCGTCTCGCGAACGTGTCTCGCGCGACAACACGCCGGTGGTCTCACGACGACGCGCCGCTGTAAGCGCGACGACGCCAGCGAGCACGACAAGAGCGGCGAGGGCGATGATAAGTGTGGTGTTCATGATCTACAGCTCGAAGAAGATTCCGTCGCGCCACGGAAAGGTGAAGTTGTAGCCCGGACCGCGGAAGAACGAGCTAATGATGGTGAGTACTGCCCAGAACATTAAGTGCACCGTCCACAGACTGGTGATGAACTTGCGATCCTCAGGCTTGTTTGATTTATTGCGATCCATGTACGGCGCAAAGATCATCAAGATGATGCCCATGCCCGGAATAGTCACACCGGCAATCATCGGATGAAACATGGTGAGCAGTTCTTGCAAGCCCATGAAGTACCAAGGTGCCTTCGATGGGTTCGGGGTGGCGTTGAAGTTGGCCGCCTGCAGAAGTGGCGCATTCACAAACCACGAAAACATAAACGTGAATGCCAAACAGGCCAATGCAGCAACAAATTCGATGGAGAGCAAGTGCGGCCAGACATGCACTTTGTCGACTGGTACGGCTTTGACATCTTGAATCGAACCCGACTTCACCACGGTGAGCAAGCGCTGCGTGTGGCCGCCGGGGCCTGCACCAACAGGCACACCCGCAGCAACCGGGGCGGCAACCACTAGTGCTGATGGCGCATCTTTGACAGCGACACCGCCCGCACGTGCGGCTTTGCTGCGCTGCAGAAGCTCTTCAGGAATTCGCGAGGCACCTTCGCTTGCTGCTGGTGCGCCAGTATCTTCGGTTTTTTCGCGCGCAGCCTTGGCCCGCTTCAGCAGGTGTTCTGGAATTTCTGTCATCGTCGTTCCTTTCTACAGCTCACAGAGGTCCTGAGATTCCGCCGTCTTTGCGAACTCTCCAGAAGTGGATTGCTAGGAAAATAACCGTGATAAATGGGAATAACAACACGTGCAACACATACCAACGCAACAAGGTTTCAGCGCCAATTTCGGTACCACCGAGGAGTACGAACCGAACTTGTGAACCAATGATCGGTGAGTAGCCCATCATGTTGGTTCCCACGGTTACTGCCCAGAGGGCCAACTGGTCCCATGGCAACAGGTACCCAGTAAATGACAACAACAAGGTGAGCGTCAGCAAGATGACACCAACAACCCAGTTGAACTCACGTGGTGCTTTGTACGCACCGTGATAAAACACGCGCGCCATGTGCAAGAACACGGCGAGCACCATGAGGTGTGCACCCCAACGATGCATGTTGCGCACCATCAAACCGAAGGTCACTGATGTATGCAACGACTGGATGTCATCCCACGCATTTGCCGCAGTCGGACTATAAAAGAACATCAAAAAGATGCCAGTAATGGTGAGCAAAATGAACAAGAAAAACGACAAGCCACCAAGACACAGCGTGTAACTGACTTTTACAGCGTGACGCTTTACTTTTACTGGGTGCAGGTGATACAGCACTGAATTCATCACGACGTAGGAACGGTTACGTGGTGAATCGGTGTAGCCCTTGCGGAAAATCGAACCTGGGCGGAAGATTGAGCTCCATACCTGGCCGCCTTGTACTTGCTCGCCAACTTTGGCAAGACGCTCTTTCAGTTTGAGCCGTGGGGTTTCTTCGACGATGCTCGACATGCCTTCTCCTTACAATCTCATGCCGTAGGAATAACCGTGGTTGTTCGTGCGCATATGCGGGTCGCCGGTGGCCGGGGCAACCCCGACTTTGCCGAGCACAATGACCCCCGTTGGGCAGCGGTCGACACACAACGCACAACGGGTGCAGATGTCGTCGTCAATCACAAACACCACATGGTCTGATGGGTCGGCGCCTGGCATCTCGGTGCCTTGCGACTCGACGATGGCTGATGGGTTCACCATGTGAATGCACTTCCATGGGCAGATATCGACGCAGCCCTCACACATGATGCATTCGCTTTGATCGATGTGAATGAACTGCTTGGGCTTTACTGCCTTGTTCAAGTAATCAGCGTCAACTTCCACCAACGTGTATT
>JANRCO010000009.1 GCA_030726975.1 Ilumatobacteraceae bacterium
CTGCACCAGGGCTCACAGCCAGCGTGAAGTCATCAACTTTTTCTTCAACCGCACGTGCATACTCGCGCGATGGCGGTAATGAGTTAATGCCCACTTCCAATACAGCCGGCTCAAATTCTTCGGCCGGCACACCAATAACTTCCGTATTCAACGCAAGATCGAGCAATGTGGCCTTACCCGTACTGGTTGTACGCATCAGCGACAAATGGTGCTGAGCTCGGGTCATTGCCACATAGAGCAAGCGCTTCGACTCATCACGGTTGTTCTTCTCAATCGCCACTGTCGATGCTGCACTCGTGAGGCCTTCTGCCCAGCCAATATCTATGACACGTTCAGAGTTCACCAAACCATCTTCCACTGCGCGGTAATACACAGGAAGCGGATTCGGCTCGCCAAACACAGCGTCTTTCCACAAGTCGGCCACAACCACCACAGGAAACTCCAAGCCCTTTGCGCTGTGCATGGTCATTACTTGCACTGCATCGGCATCGCTTTCCACGCGCCTGCTCACCACTTCAGAACTCGATGGCAATGCGGCAAGATTTTCGAACAAGCCAAGCACTTGCGTGGGCGATACTCCTCGCCCTTCCGACTTCTCATGCAAGAGATCCATCACATGTGCAAAGTCGGTGAGGCGCCGCTCGCCACCCACGCCAGCAACAAAGTTCTCCATAATGGCTACGTCTGAAGTAATGCGCCCAGCCAAAGCAGCAACACCATTGCGCTTCAGCGTTGCACGCCATGAAGCCAAGGTTTCTTGAATGTTGAGCACAACATCTTCGCCGTCGTCACCCGTGTGCATCTCTTCGGGCAACAACCGTGCATCGGTAAGCGAGTATCCGAAAAATGGGCTCGCCGCCACACGCCGCACGCGACCCGTATTTGCTACTCGCTCTAACGCAGAAAAGATATTGCGTAAGTGCTCAGCAGTTTCCCCATCAAATACCGACTCGGTGCCATTGCTGACCGCCGGCACGCGATACCGCTGCAGCTCTCGCTCTATGGCATTACCCGAATTACGGCTGCGCACCAATACACACACGTGCTTTGGCAGCAACGCAATGTCTATACCGTCGTCGGCAATAGTGCAGGTATTCAACAAATGCAACACTCGCCGTGCCGTGGCTTTCGCCAGCTCGAACTGGTTGCCCGCATCGCCAATGTCAACCGACTCCACTGCCGACACACCCGCAATGCCCGAGGCCAAATGCTTATCGCTTGCCTTCACCTCAAGATACGCAATGCCGTCACCAAATGACCGACCCTCAAACAACGCATTCAACTTCGCCAAAACCGGCTCATCAGAGCGGTAGTTGGTGGTGAGCGTTGACATGTTCGCAACATCACGCGCGTTCAAATATGCATAAACATCGGCACCACGAAATGCATAAATCGCTTGCTTGGGGTCACCCACCGCAATGAGCTTTCCGCCTTCCACGCCTGCCGACTTCGGAAAGATGGCATTGAACAACTTCCACTGCAGGTCGTCGGTGTCTTGAGCCTCGTCGACAAACGCCAGCGCATAGCGCTCAGCAAATTTCTTTGCCACCTGCGCATAGTCGGCACTGGAAAGCACTTCAGCCGCACGCCGCACGAGGTCGTTATACGACGGGTGCTGCTTGGTGAGTTCTTTCACCGCCCCAGCCATGTTTTCCACCATCACTTCCAAGGCATGTAAACGCTCCAACGCTTCAATGCCGATCGACACGCCATCGGCATCACACCGGTCGAACCACAGCGTGGCCGTCGGCGCATCGAGCCGGCGCAGTACCAACTTGTTTAACTTCGCTTCATCCCACATCGCAGGCGCATTACCCAACGCATCGCCCACCAACGTGTCGTTCACTACATGGGCTACCAACTGCGCTGTGATGTCTTCTTCCGTGACGTCCATAGTGGCCAAGCCAGCCATTGTGAGCACCTTGGTACACACAGCATGAATGGTGGAAATTGTTGCCGTATCGAATTCCACTACCGCTCTACGCAAACGCCGTACATAGTGCAGACGCTCGCCTTCATTCAGCAACAGCGCAGCCACCACCGTGTCGCCCTCTTCAGCAGCACCGTTAAGCAACTGCTCAGCAGTAGATGCAATACGCCTACGCACACGGTCGCGCAGTTCACCAGCCGCGGCACGCGTGAAAGTAGTGATGAGAATATTGCCAATGCGCAGATCTTCGTTTTCGGCAAGCTCGCGCACCACTAACGCAGCAACCGAATAGGTTTTCCCCGTGCCAGCACTGGCCTCAATAACATGGCCATTCACCAATACATGGCTTTGTAGGTCGAGCTCATTCGTACTCATGAGACCTCGTACCTCGAGAGCCCTTT
>JANRCO010000010.1 GCA_030726975.1 Ilumatobacteraceae bacterium
CCGCGAACCCTCTATTTAGGGGGCGAGGCGGGATATCGACCACTGCGTGCCGGCCCAGGCATAGCGGAAGCGGTCGTGCAGGCGGCTCGGGCGACCCTGCCAAAACTCCACTGTGGAAGGAACAATGCGTAACCCACCCCAGTGCGGGGGGCGAGGCACATCTCCACCCATGAATCGTTGTGTCATTTCGACAACGGCCGCTTCAAGTTCTTCGCGGCCTGTAATGATCTGCGACTGAGCAGACGCCCACGCACCAATTTGTGACTCGCGTGGCCGAGACGCGAAATAGGCGTCGCTCTCTTCACTCGACACCACTTCAATTTCTCCTCGTACACGCACTTGTCGATGCAGGTCGAGCCAAGCAAAAACAGCACTGGCAAATGGGGCGCTCGCAAGTTGAATGCCCTTTGCACTTTCATAGTTCGTGTAAAAAACAATGCCTTCGTCGTTCACTTCACGCGCAAGGACAACACGTGCATCGGGTTGACCTTCAGCATCGTTGCTCGACACGGTCATTGCATTTGGTTCTGCAACTCCTGCTTCTACCGCATCGTCGTACCAACGATGCCACTGCTGAATAGGACTAGCAGCAAGATCGGCAAGGTCGAGCCCAGCAGTTTCATATTGAACACGTCGATCACGTAACGACATCACTACTCGCTTTTTGGAACGATGTGAGTTGTACCACGCATGTACGGCAAGAGCACATCGGGAATACGCACCGAGCCATCGGCTTGGCGATTGTTTTCCATAATGGCGGCCCATACACGCGGCACAGCAAGTGCGGAACCATTCAAGGTGTGGGCAATTTCTGTTCCTTTTTGTGTGCCGCGCTTAAAACGAATGTCGGCACGACGTGCTTGGTAGTCGGCGAACCAACTCACCGAACTCACTTCTAACCATGCATCACAACCTGGCGCATACACTTCAATATCGAAACTGCGGTGATGGCTTTGGCCCATATCGCCCGTGCATATTTCAATAATGCGGTACGGCAAACCGAGCCCAGATATGAGCTTTTCTGCACGTTTCACCATTTCTTGCAGCAGGTCTGGTGATTGCTCTGGCGTAGCAACGGCAAGTATTTCTACTTTGTCGAATTCGTGACTACGCAACATGCCGCGCGTATCGCGACCAGCAGAACCCGCTTCGCGGCGGTAGCACGGTGAATACGCCATCATCTTTGCAGGAAGTTGTGCTTCATTCAGCACTTCACCGGCATACAACGAAGTGAGTGGAACTTCAGCAGTGGGAATGCACCACAGGTCGTCACGCTCAATAAAAAATGCATCGTCGGCAAACTTGGGAAGTTGACCCGTTGCAGTGAGTGTTGCCGAAGTAACCAACGTTGGTGGGCGCACTTCTTCAAACTCATCGGCATTGGAATCGAGTGCGTACTGACACAGTGCACGCGACAAAGTTGCGCCGAGCCCACGTTGCATGGTGAACATTGCCCCGGAGATTTTCACAGCGCGTTCGTTGTCGAGAATGCCCAGTGCTGCTCCTATTTCCCAGTGCGGCACTTTTTGATGATCTGCGAATTGCGTGGGCAAATGATGTGGCCCAGAAACCAAGGGGTTGTCGTGGTCGCTTGCACCATTAGGAGCATCGGGGTGTGGCAGGTTCGGAATGCGTAACAACACGTCGCGTAACGCAAGTTCCACCTGCTCTGTTTCAGCAGCTAACCCGGTTTCGGCATCGCCAAGAGCACGGCTTTTGGCCATTACTTCTTCAGCGGCGGTATCGCCAGCCTTACGCAGCGCCCCCACCTCTTTCGAGAGACCATTCACCTGTTGGCGCAGCGCATCGCGCTCAAGCATGATGTCGCGTAGTCGGGCATCGAGGGAAATGGCATGCTCAAGCTGTTCCAGTAGATCTGGCTTCCCGCGGCGGGCAAGGGCCGCACGCACCACAGCAGGGTCGTTACGTAAAAGGCGAACATCAATCACAGAAGGGCAAGGTTAGCGGTGACTGCATTGCCTACGCTGTAGATATGAGTGCTCTCGTTGTTGAAAACCTCACAATTCGTTATGGCGACTTTGTGGCCGTCGACAACGTCTCTTTTCAGGCCGAGTTTGGTGAGGTCACGGCAATTCTTGGGCCCAACGGGGCCGGGAAAACCTCCACCATCGAAACGTGCGAGGGCTATCGCGCTCCCACCTCAGGCTCTGTGCAGGTACTGCAGAAAAACCCATTCACGCAGCGCACCTCACTGCACAGCGAAGTGGGTGTGATGCTCCAAGAAGGGGGTGTTTACCCCAGCGCCCGCGTACATGAAACCATCGCCCAATATTGCGCCCTCTACAACCGCGGTGTTGAC
>JANRCO010000011.1 GCA_030726975.1 Ilumatobacteraceae bacterium
GCGTCTCTGCTGCGCGGGTTCGCCCATTTAGTTCCTGTTCGACGGGGTCATCCACCAGCAACTCAGCGGGCAAGATATCGCTCGTCCTTTGTCCGTCAAAGTCAACTCGGTACCGCCTACGCGGTCAGGGCGCCGTCGCAACTCTTGCATTCTGCGTCAAAGTTAATAATAAACCTTGCAGCGCTTTAACTCAAACCACAGTTAAGTCGCCAGCGATGAGTGCAAAAAAGATGCTTCAGCGGAAGAAAATAGTCAAGTTACAAAAGCTCTTACGCCCTTCAAAGGGTTACAAGGCGAAGTACAAGATTTCTGGTGGTTGCCGCATCACTGGAACTTCATTGCAAACTCCAAATCGCAAGGCAACCTGCCGCCTCGTAATGACTCAAACTCGCACGGTAAAGAAAACAACGAAGAAATCAACGAAGACCATGATCATCTCCATCAAGTGAGCTGCGCGGATCACAGCGTGAGAAAGATGTGAAGTCCCAACCTTCTGATCTGTAGTTCACTTTCAACTACTAGCGGTTGAGCTTTGCACTTTCAATGCGCAAATCGTTTTCCACCATCATCTTCACCAAATGCGGGAAGTCGACTTCTGGTGTCCAGCCCAATTTTGTTTTTGCCTTGGTGGGGTCGCCGATGAGCATGTCGACTTCTGCCGGACGGAAGAATTTCGGATCTTGAGTGACATATGGGTGCCAATCGGAAATACCGACTTCAGCAAATGCCAACTCTAAGAATTCTTCAATGGAGTGCGTTTCGCCCGTGGCCACCACGTAGTCGTCGGGTTCATCTTGTTGCAACATCAGCCACATTGCCTTCACATAGTCGCCGGCATAGCCCCAGTCGCGCTTGGCATCGAGATTGCCGAGTGAAATATCTTGTTGTACGCCCAACTTGATGCGAGCAACAGCGTTAGAAATTTTACGTGTAACAAACTCGAGACCGCGGCGCGGACCCTCGTGGTTGAACAAAATGCCCGAGCAGGCATACATGCCGTAGCTCTCGCGATAGTTCACAGTGATGTCGTGGCCAAACACCTTTGCGCAGCCATACGGCGAACGTGGGTGGAACGGAGTGAGTTCTGTTTGCGGTACTTCACGTACTTTGCCGAACATTTCCGAAGAAGAGGCCTGGTAAAAACGCATAGGGTTGTTTTGAGCGCCACCCACCATGCGAATAGCTTCGAGCATGCGCAGTACGCCAAGACCCGTGGTGTTTGCAGTGAGCTCGGCTTGGGTCCACGAGAAATGCACAAATGAGATTGCACCCAAGTTATAAATTTCGGTGGGTTGAGCGCGCTCGAGGGTGGAAACCAAACTTGGCAGGTCGGTGAGGTCGCCCGACACCAATTCAACATAGGGGAACTCATCGCGCAAGAGTTCGGCACGGGGGTTGTTTTGACCCTTGATCATGCCAAAGACTTCATAACCCTTGGAGTGCAAGAACTCTGCAAGGTGTTGTCCGTCTTGACCTGTAATTCCGGTAATTAATGCACGTGCCATATGAGAGTTGACTCTAACAGTTGCGCCTCTACGATCAGGGAGATGATGTGGAGCAAACACCCATGATTTGTGTGATTTCAGGCGGAGTTGGTGCTGCACGTTTCTTGCGTGGTGCCCAACATGCCATTGCCCATAACAAACTCGTGACAATTGTGAATACCGGCGACGACACCGTGATGCACGGCTTGTCTATTTCTCCCGACCTCGACACCGTTACCTACACCGTGTCGGAATCAATTGACCCCGAGCGCGGTTGGGGCCTTGCCAATGAAACTTTTGTCACCATGGAAAACCTGGCACGCTTTACCGATGTTCGCCCTGCACATTCACTGGCCGGAGAGTCGTGGTTTGGCTTAGGCAACCGCGACCTTGCCACACATTTTTATCGCACCACACGCCTCGCAGAAGGCGCAACACTTGCAGAAGTAACCGCAGAAATTACACAAGCATTCGGCATTGGCTTTCGTGTAGTTCCCATGACCAATGATCGCGTTTCCACCATGGTCACACTTGTTGACGGTAGTGAAATTTCATTTCAGGAATACTTTGTCAAACTCCGCCACTCAGTAGCTATTCGCAGTGTTCGCTTTGCTGGTGTTGCTGAAGCTTCTGCACTCGGGCTCAACGATATGAGCTCTGCCGATGCAGTCATTATTGCTCCATCAAACCCGATCGTTTCCATTGGCCCCATGCGAGCACTCAAGAACTTCGACGCAACTCTTACCGCACGTCGCGACACCGTTGTAGCTATTTCCCCCATCGTTGCTGGCGCGGCCCTCAAAGGCCCTGCCGACCGCATGATGAGCGAGATGGGGCATGAACCAAGCGTGGTGGGTGTGGCCCGGTTGTATGCGCCCATTGCTTCTACTTTGGTCATCGACACCGCCGACGAGCACCTCATTTCCGCTGTGGAACGTGAAGGAATGCGCTGTATTGCCACGAATACCATTATGAAAACAGCAGAAATTTCTGCTGCGCTCACCCAAACGTGCTTGAGCACCATTGGCGTGGCAACATAAGAGCCATATGAGCAAGTTAACCGCGTGGGGTGTTGAAGGAATTGGGGAAATTATTCCCGGCATGCTACTAGGAGACATCATTGTTGAAGCATGCTCAGGCGAACCCAATGGGCCACTTCTCGACAACGATGTTTTGGTAGTCACACAAAAAATTGTGTCGAAAGCAGAAGGTCGGCTCGTTGAAATTGACCCCGACGACCCGCTTTCACACAAAGTGCTTGTTGAAGAAGAAGCGGTGCGCATTGTGCGTCGTCGAGGTGACCTCATCATTACCGAAACAAAACATGGTTTTGTGTGTGCTAACAGCGGTATCGATTTATCGAATGTTGAACGTGGTCAAGCCGCTCTTTTACCCATCGACTCCGACCGCTCAGCGCGGCGTATTCGCGACATCGTGAAGGCAAAACTGGGCGTCAATGTTGGCGTCATTGTGAGCGATACCTTTGGGCGCCCATGGCGCAAAGGTGTGACCGACGTAGCAATTGGGGTTGCTGGCATTGCTGGTGTACTCGACCTGCGCGGCACACCCGATGCACTTGGCCGCGTGATGCAGGTAACAGAAATTGCCGTCGCCGACGAACTTGCTTGTGCGGCTGAACTGGTGATGGGTAAATCGAACGGCATACCTGTGGGCGTTGTTCGCGGCGCAGATGCAGCATGGTTTCGCGAGTCGAGCATGGATGAAATTGTGCGCAACCCCAGCGAAGATCTCTTTCGCTAAATACCTTTAGCACGGTACCTTTAACGCGGTGGCGAAATAGTTGCTACGCCTTCAGATAACGAAGTAAAAGGCGCCCAGGCAAGTTGAATGCGTGCGCGTACTGGAGACACCGCGAAGCGCGAAATGTCGCTGGGTCGTTGTTTGCCCACTACTGGCTGCAATGTTGAACCCGCACTCATCTCTTTCCACAAGGCTGTAATGCTTGTTTGCACACCAGTACCAATGTTGATCACCAACCCGTCGCCTTTTGTGGCCGCTTTGACATAGGCATCAACAACATCTTCGACAAAAACAAAATCTCGCGTTTGTTTTCCCGAGCCAAAGAATTCTGGTGCTTCGTTGTTGGCAAGTGCTGCAGCAAAGGCTGCCACTACCCCATCTTCTGCTCGTTGGCGTGGGCCATAAACATTGGCAATTGCAAGTGCCGTATATTCCACTGCATGCACTTCGCGATACACAGCAAGTAGTTGCAACAGTGTGCGTGTAATGACATGAGGAACGCTGATGGGTTCACTCACTCGACCTTCCTTAATAGGAATTTCACGCACGGGAACTTCGCCATACAGCAAATGTGCAGGTACTCCGAGCACAACTTTTTTCACACCAAATAAGCGAGCAGCTTCAAGTGCTGCCACAACTGCCGGGGCAGAGGAAAGCGCAAGTGTGGAATGCGCTGCACTTGGCGACAACGCAGTGAGTTGCAAAATGACATCGGGGCGACGCAACGATACGAGGTCGAGAAATTCGGGTGTTGTGACGTCGATATTGTGGATTTTGAGGTCGCCGCCTGCAAGACGTGCTTGGTGCAAATTGGAAAAAGAACCAGTGCTCAAGTTGTCGACAACTTCTACTGCGTGACCCTCCGACAACAAGCGGTCAACGACATGTGACCCAATAAAACCAGCGCCACCACAAACTAAAAAACGCACTAAGCGCCGTCCGGGCTAGGCCGCTTCACGTTGTTCAATACTTCACCTTGTTCCACTACGCCATCGGCGCCAATGATGCAGTTTTTCAATTGTGCAGCACTGCCCACAACGCCCATGATGACGCTGTTTTCAATGGCGGCCGACTCACCAATTTCAGCACCTGCAATGACCACTGAATGCGACAGATGTGAATATTCTCCCACTACGCACAGTGGGCCCACTACCGATTGTTCAATTGTTGCTGTTGTTGCAACCCTACTTGCCTCATGCACCAACTTGTTGCCGTGCGCATTTTCCAGAGCCGACATATTTGCTGCGATATAGGTTTCCGGGCGTCCCGTATCGATCCAACTGTCGGCAGTGGGCATTGCAAACAATGTTCCTTGCGCAACCATGGCAGGAAATACCACACGTTCAATAGAGATTTTTTGATCTGCAGCCATGCGTTCAATGACCGACGGTTCAAGCACATAGGTTCCGGCATTGACATTGAAACTTGTTGTTTCTCCTGGTGCTGGCTTTTCCACAAATCGAGTGACTTGCCCGTCGTTCGCTGTTTCCACGACGCCAAATTGAGATGGATCTTCTACCGGGGTGAGGTGAAGCGTTCCTTCTGCGGCGTTCTTCTTGTGGAACGCCACAAGAGTTGATACGTCGAGGCTGGTGAGCACATCACCATTCACCACAATGAAGGTGTGTGAAACGCCAGCAAAGCGTGCAGCAAAGGCAATGGCCCCACCTGTGTCGAGTGGTTCTGGTTCAACGGCGTATTCGAGGTGCACGCCACCACATTGATTGCCAGGGAACGCATCGATGAATGGCTGTGGTTTAAAGCCCAAGGCAAGAATGGCTCGGGTAACACCAGCTTTTTCTAACCCCGCAATGACCCGCGCAAGAATAGAAACATTGCCTACTGGCAACAGCGGTTTTGGAGTAGTGAGTGTGAGCGGGCGAAGCCGCGTACCAAACCCACCGACCAGGATGACAGCATCCATGGGCGGCGTGTCACCCCTTGGTCGTTGTAGTGGAGTTCGCAGCAACCGAAGTGGTTGTGGCAGATCCTGTTGTTGTGGTGGTTGCGCCTGCAACGGTTGTCGTGGTTGCACCAGCGACCGTTGTGGTGGTTGCCCCGGCAACAGTGGTTGTGGTAACGCCGGCAACCGTTGAAGTGGTTGCACCAGCACCGTCGACCGCACCCAGTTCAGGCAAGTTCACTGCCGATTCTGGAAGTGGTGGAGCATCGGCATCTTTAGGAACAAACGCAACAACAATCACCATGCCATCGCGATCGATGCGGATGTTCTTGAAGTCGGTAATGAGCATTTTGCGATCTTCAGGCTCGTCGTAGCGATTCCAGACGTAAGCGCGAAGCTCAGAGTCTTTCTTGTAGCACTTGGTTTCGCCCTCTTCGTAGACCATGCCGGTTTCTTGATCGTCCGGGAACTCTAATTTCGTGTCGCTCAGTTTGATTCCGTACACGGTGAGAAAGAGCCCAAATTTCGCACGGCTACCTGTTGCGAGACCCGACGGGTGCCAGTGAATGACTCCATCGTCGTGGCTGTGAATGCCGTACTTGACATAGTTCGGATCGACGGGATCTTCTTTGTCGCCAATGAGATTAGGAAGGTACTTGTCGCAACCATAAAAGCCGTATGACACGTGCCAGTGATCGTTGACGGTTGGTGCTTCGTTGCCACTTGGGGCACTTTGCCGGGCATAGGCCACGAGGCCTAGGCCCACGAGGAGAACAACAACAATGACTGCAGGGAAAACAGTTCCGCCCTGGAAGCGGACCTTTTTCCCTTTGCCCTTTTGAGCCAGTCGGGCGACTTTTTTGGCTGAAGATGATTTACCCACGAAATCACGAGGTTATCTGCTGAAGAAGGGTTTTACAGCGATTCCGCGGGCGACAAGGTTGCCAGGAGCTGGTGGTAGGCCTCACCCACCGCATGGGGAGACGCATTTTCCACTACCCATGAGCGACCTTTGACTCCCATCTCGACCATCTCCTCGCGATTTTCCAGCATTGACGAGAGCGCAGCAATAAATGCTTCCGGCTGATCGGGGGCTACCACCCGTCCACATCCCACATTTTCTACAATGCGTGCCACTTCGCTATCGGCATCAATGGCGGCCAATAGCGGGCGACCCGCAGCCATGATGGAATACGCCTTTGACGGCACGCTCACTGCGCCAAGACCCGTCTTCAACGGCACCACATGTACATCGGCACTTGCCAGTACTTCACTGAGGCGACTCGCGTCTTGATAATTCACAAACCGAATATTGAATACACCCGCCGCTTGCGCCTCGAGCTCACTACGCGCAGAACCCTCGCCATTCACAATAAACATGACACGTGGCAACGCACGTGCAGCATCGAGGAGCAAATGAATTGACTGTGAGAAACCCACATTGCCGGCATACATCACCACAGTGTCGGCGTTTCCGGCGTGTTCTTTGCGATATGCAGTTGATGTAGACCGCGGAACAATGTTTTCTGAGTCAACAAAATTGGCAATGACATGAACGCGTTGGGCAACCTTCGGCGACACTTTTGCTTCTAGGTTTTTTTGCAGGTCTTGCGACAACACCACCACCGCATCACTTGCGCGGTAGCTGGTGCGCTCGAGCCAACGCGCCAAACCAATAATGCGCCTGTTAGTGATTTTGCCGGTGGCAATTGCTGCATCGGGAAACACGTCTTGAATATTGAACACCAATGGCGCTCTGCGCACTCGCGCCACCAGCCAACCGGTGAGACCCAAAGTGAGTGGTGGCGACATGGCAATGACAGCATGTGCGCGACGCCGCACTCCCCCAGCAAATACTCCCCGAATACCCAGTAGTGCACTAAAGCCAACGAAGCCAACAGCGCGACGCGCAATGTGCGACTTGTCTTTTCCGGCGAAAGGAGAAACCCGAGTGATGGAACCCCACGGCGTGATTTCACAGCTCTTGCGATTGCCTTGCCATTCTTTTTCTACCTGGTGCTGGCGATACCACGGCAACGAGGTAACAACATGCACTTCATGACCACGCTCTACTAGTTCTTCGACAATGCGGGTCATCACCACTCCGGTGGGTGCGGTGTCGGGCGCAAAATGCGGACACAACACCACGATGGGGCGAGTACTCATGCAAGCATGCTTTCATACGTCGCTGCAAGATCGCTGCCCGATTCAGCAAGTGAGAAATACTTCACTCGCTCATGCCCGCGCTGCACAAGATCTACAGCAGTGCTGTCAATAATGCTTGGCACGTCACTCCACGCTTCAAGCGTGAGCGGCAATACCACGCCAGCATCACCTGCAACTTCTGGAAGGCTTGCGGTATTGGCACACACCACTGGCACGCCGAGCGACATGGCCTCAATGAGTGGAGCGCCAAAACCTTCGTATTGACTGGGGAACAACAGCGCACGCGCACCCGCAACAAATGCATCGCGCTCAGCGCCTTCCACCCGACCCACCACATGCACACGATGCGCAAGGCCAAGTTGTGCAATGAGTGCGAGGAGTTCTTCGTGTGCTCGCCCTGCAGAACCAATGAACACCAAGTGCTCGCTGCAATGTTTCCACGGACCAGCAAGCAGCTTCACTAAAAATGCATGGTTCTTATGTGGGTGTGTCATTGCTGGGTAAATGAAATACTCCACGTTTTCTAGGCCATATTTGTTGCGCACGCGGACAATGTTTTCTTCGCTGCGCACCAGCGCCTCTACCCCGTGTCGCACTACATGTATTTTTTCACCCGGCAACGAGAACTGTTCCATCAGCACCCCGCGGACGTAGGCCGAAGGAACAGCAATTGCTCGCGCGCGCTTCACCGAGAGCGGCATCATTGCTTTCAAGTAACGCAGCCGCACCGCAGAGAAATACTCGGGGTAGGTGAGGTACTGCACATCGTGCACAGTGAGCAACGTATTGTTGTTGCCACGCAATGGCAATGTGCCACCTCCGTGATGAACAAGTTGAGCACTTTTCGTGCGTGCATTGAGCCACGTATTTTCAAACAAAATACGAGTGGCCCGATTATGTGCCGTTGAAGACATTTCGTGCATCTGAACTACATCGGCGAGTTCACTATGAGCAGCAGTGAAACCTTGAGGAACGTATGCGTGAAGAGCGAACTCGCTGCGCCCACACAAGCCCGCAAGTTGCCGAGTGAGGTACTGCTCACTGCCCCCCACTTTTCCTGGCACACACCACAATAAGTTGATGGCAACTTCAGTTGTTTTTACTGCATCAACCACGAGACGCACCTGTAGTTTCCTCCAGCACTTCGCGATACACCTCGACGGTGAGCGCCGCTGTGCGTTCCCAAGTGACCGAGCGTGAACGCGTGAGCCCGCTTTGAGATAATGCTTCCCGATTTTCCAACGCACGCAATATGCCATCGGCAATGCTTGAAGCACTATTGGGGTTCACGAGAACTGCGGCACCACCCGATACTTCTTCCGTAGAACTTCCCAAGCTTGTGACTACCGGAACACCATGTGACATTGCTTCCAAAATGGGTAATCCGAATCCTTCGCGCAGTGATGGATAACAAAATGCTGCCGCTCCTGCATACAACGCTGCGAGGTCGTCACTTGAAACAAAGCCCAGCATTTTTACTCGCGACTGCGCAACAATTTCAGTACCCCAACCATCGGCTCCCACCACCACTAACGGGGGCGCATCGGGCCCCAGAGTTTCCACAGCGTCGATGAGGCGTTGCAAATTTTTGCGCGGTTCTAAAGTGCCCACGAAAAGTAAATATTGATGTGGCAATGCATGTTTTTTGCGCACCGCAGCGATTTGCTCGCTATCTACATCAACATGGTGCACGCCGTTTGGCACATAGCGCAGTTGCTCGGCACTGAATCCGTTTTCTAAGCAGTCATCGAGAGTGGCCTGCGAAACGCAAATGATGCGCGTTGCTCGCTTGCGCAGAATTTCGAGACTGCGTTGAAAAACACCAACGCCCCTCTTGGTGAAATGTTCTGGCTCGTGCAAGAAGGCAAGGTCGTGAATAGTGGCAACAAGGGGTGCCCCACTTGCAGCAGGAATGATGCTTGTTGCGTGCACGAGGTCAATTGCCCCCGTTGCACCTTCCACCTTTGGCCAGTTGAAACGCAGCCACGATTCATAAAGATACGGACCCGCCAACGGCAATGAGTGCACGGCAATGGAAGGGCGGTATGGCTCGAGTGGTGCTGCCTTGTGACGCCCCGCGACCCCAAGTAGCTGCACCTCGTGACGACCTGACGAATCGCGGTGATTCAATTCGCCAATGGCTTTTGCCAATTCAATGCCATACACAGCGGTGCCCCCGGGCACCCGATGCCAACATTGTTCCAAGCTATAAGCCACACGCACCCCCCTATTGTGCCCGCCGTGCGCCTACCATGAGTGTGCATGAGCGACTTCTGGCAAAATCGTCCCGTTTTGGTCACCGGGGGTAATGGCTTTCTCGGAAGCGTTGTGGTGCAACAGTTCCGCGCCGCTGGGGCCACCGTGAGCGCTCCCCGCAAGGCCGAATTCGACCTCACTGTGCCTGGCGAAGCCACCCGAATGCTGGCCCAGTACGCACCCAGCCATGTGGTGCACCTCGCTGCGCGAGTCGGCGGCATTGGCTACAACCAGGTGGCTCCTGCTCCCCTATATCTCGACAATCTGCTCATGGGCACACATGTCATTGAGGCGTGTCGCCATGCACAGGTGGAAAAAACCATCGTGCTCGGCACCGTGTGCTCATACCCAAAGTTCACCCCTGTTCCTTTTCACGAACGTTCACTATGGGACGGCTACCCCGAAGAGACCAACGCTCCTTACGGCATTGCCAAAAAAGCATTGCTTGTGCACGCGCAAGTGAATGCCGCGCAATACGGACAAAAGTTTGCTTATCTCATTCCCACCAACTTGTTCGGACCTGGCGACAAATTCCACCCCGACGTTTCTCACGTCATTCCTGCGCTCATCAAGAAGTGTGTTGAAGCAAAAGAGCGTGGCGATAGCGACATTCAGGTGTGGGGTACGGGAAGTGCCAGCCGCGAATACCTGTACGTTGAAGATGCAGCTGCCGCCATTGTGCGTGCAGCAGAAGTACGCGATTCAGCTGAACCTCTCAACTTGGGCAACAACCACGAAATCACTATTCGCGAAACAGTGGAGACCATTGCTGAAGTAGTGGGCTTCACTGGCAAGTTGGTGTGGGATCCTTCCAAGCCCGATGGCCAACCACGACGCCGTGTTGATGCAAGCGAAGCTGAACGCGCATTGCAATGGAAAGCTCAAGTCACATTCCGTGATGGTCTCGAGAAAACGGTGGAGTGGTACTTGACCCATCGCGAAGAAGCAGAGCGCGCCTCGTGAATTTGCCGCCACCAGTACTTCCCAAATGCACCCGACACCCCGAGCGCCCCACTGGGCGCAGCTGCACACGTTGCGCA
>JANRCO010000012.1:0-526 GCA_030726975.1 Ilumatobacteraceae bacterium
GTTCTGGTGGATGCTCCTAGGTTTCGGTGTTCTACTGATCTTCAGCGGAATAAAGATTTTCCGTCATCGCGATCAAGAAGAAGAGATGAATCACGATAAGTCCTTAAAGTTTCTCAAACGATTCATTCCCATTACCGATCAATACGACGGACACCGATTCATCACAAAAATTGATGGTGTCAAAATGGCGACTCCACTGCTCGCAGCACTTGTAGTAGTCGAACTCACCGACATTATCTTTGCCGTCGACAGCGTTCCAGCAATTTTGGCCGTCAGTCGCGAGCCGTACCTGGTCATCGCCGCGAATGCATTTGCAATTCTTGGTTTAAGAGCACTTTATTTCCTCTTAGCTAATGCGAAATCGAAATTTCCTTACCTCTCGCACGCACTCGGAGCCATTCTTGTCTTTGTTGGTTTCAAAATGTCGTTTTCGCACTGGTACCACTTGCCCACCATCGTGAGTTTGCTCGTCATCTTTGTTCTCCTTTTTGGGGCCATTGGCCTCAGCATCTGGAAATTACGCAGT
>JANRCO010000012.1:536-10281 GCA_030726975.1 Ilumatobacteraceae bacterium
GGTAAGCCCATAGAGCAACATCATTTCGTGTTCTTGAGGCTCTATCTGACAAGATAGGTGCAATGGCTGATGGAATTGTTCGCGCTGCAGGTGGAGTTGTTTGGCGCACCAACGGCAGCAACCGTGTTGAACTGCTCCTCGTTCATCGTCCCGGCGAAGGCTACGACGATTGGACCTTCCCCAAAGGTAAGCGCGACGACATTGACTCGAGTGAAGAAGACTGCGCCGTTCGTGAAGTGTGGGAAGAAACTGGTTACCACTGTCGCCTGGGGCATGAAATTGCTCGCATCAATTACATCGACCGTAAAGGTCGCCCAAAGCGCGTACGTTATTGGACCATGACGGTGTCGGGTGGAGCAGAGAGCTACTCCAACGAAGTAGATGCCATGATGTGGATGCCCATAGATCGCGCACGCAAAAAAATCACTTACGAACGCGACCTGCTTGTGATTGATTGTTTTGAAAACTTCTTACGGTCGGGTCTTACTGAGTAAGACCGGCGTAACCGGTTGTTTCCAATTCATCAGCAAGCTCGGGTCCGCCTGATTTCACAATTTTTCCTGCTGCCAAAATGTGCACAACGTCGGGGCGAAGCTCTTCGAGAAGCCGCGCATAGTGAGTAATCACCAACACGCCTAAATTGTCTTCCTGCGTAGCAGCCTCAACACGACGCGCGCAGTCGCGCAATGCATCGATATCGAGACCCGAGTCAAGTTCGTCGAGGATGGCAAACTTTGGCTTCAAGAGCGCTAATTGCAGTGTTTCGTTGCGCTTCTTTTCGCCGCCCGAGAGGTCGACGTTCATTGAACGTTCTACCAGAGCCATGTCGAAATGAATACGAGCAGCTTCGGCAACAATTTCAGCGTCGAGTGTTGAAGTATTGCGACCGCGTGAAGCGTACGCCTCACGAATGACGTCGTCGAGATGCACTCCTGGCACTTCTGTGGGGTACTGCATAATGAGATGCAACCCTGCTTGGGCGCGTTCCCATGCGGGAAGAGCAAGAAGATCAACACCGTCAAGGGTGACGCTTCCACTGTGCACCACGTAGCCGGGCTTACCCATAACTACGCCTGACAAGGTTGATTTTCCAGCACCGTTTGGGCCCATGATGGCATGTACTTCACCGGAGTTCAGTGTGAGGTTGATGCCATTTAAAATTTGCTTACCTGGAATGCCAGCAACAAGATTTTCAATTTTTAACGTACTCATGACGCTTCTCCATTTTCTGCGCGACGTGCAACAAAGACTTCGTCGCCATTAGTACTCACGCTAAAGACTGCTACTGGTTGGGTTGCGGGAAATGTATTGGGTGCGCCTGTTTCCAAACTAAATGCACTGCCGTGCTTCCAACATTCCAACTCTTTCTTGCCGCAGTGCACTTCGCCTTCAGACAAGGAGATGTTGGCGTGGCTACAACGATCGGCAATGGCATAGAGCATTTCATCGATACGCACCACTGCAACAGCAACTCCATTGACGTCAACTTTGACTGCAACTCCATGCGCGAAGTCTTTTGCTACGCCAACGCGCACCGCGCTCACTGTGCACCTGCATGCAGTTTTGCGGCAACTTTTGCTCGCAAGCCTGACACCACATCGATTTGTGGCAAGCGCTCTAATACTTCGTTGAAGAACCCAAGCACAACGAGGCGCTCTGCAATATCGGGGTGAATACCGCGGCTCTCCAAATAGAAACGCTGCTCATCGTCGATAGGACCAACGGTGCTGGCGTGACTGCATTTCACATCGTTGGTTTCAATTTCGAGGTTGGGAACACTTTCTGCCCATGCTCCATGCGACAACGTGAGGTTGCGATTCGTTTGGTAGGCCTGTGACCCATGAGCTTCATGCTCAATGCGAATGAGACCCGTGTACACGCTCTTGGCAGTGTCTTGCACAGCACCCTTGAACAGCAAATCGCTCGATGTACGCGGAGCAATGTGAGTTTGCAACGTACGGAAATCGTGCATTTGAGTTTTGTCGGCAAAATACAGCGCTACTTGCTGAGTTGTTGCACCAATACCTACTAAGCGAGCTTCCGTACGCACGCGGGCATAGTCGCCGCCGAGTGCAACAGTAAAGAGTCGTGTGGTGGAGTCGCGCTCGCCTAATGACTGCTGGTGGGCGATTTTCCATGTTTTATTACCAAGTTCGTTAATGGCAATGTATGTAACGCGAGCCGATTGTGCGGCACGAATTTCAACAACTGGCGCGATGAGTGACGAAATGTCGTCGGACGACAAGAAATGCTCGACCACAGTTACTTCACTGTTTTCCGCTGCATCGATAATGAGACGCGGTGCAGCGAGTACTCCAGAAATAGAAAGCGTTCTGGTAATGACGACCGGGCTTGCGTATGACTTCCCACGCTCAGTTTTCACGGTGATGATGTCGGCATGGGCTCCGCTGCAATGGATGGCGTTGATTTCAGCAAAAGCATCGACGGGAATGGGCATCGCTACGCCACACTCACCCACCGCAGCACCCTGCGTCACGATGCTTGCAACATCGCTCGGTGCATCGACATAGTTGACAACAGAACCCGCGACATAAGTGTCGAGGCTGAGTTCTTCAATACGGCTATAGCGCCATATTTCTTCTTCGACTGTGGGCATGACCACGCCTGGGTAGTGAGCAAGACTGCTCATTTTTTTCCTCCAAATCGCCACCAACGGCGACGTTTTTGATTGTTTGAAAACTCTTCTATAAAACCGCGACCAACGGCATTGACAATTTCCTCTGCAGCATCGAGAACTGCTGCAGCCGAACCATCGTCGAGACCAGGTGGCTCAGCAGGTGTACGTGGCGCAATGGCTGTTCCCTGAACCCATGCAACATCGGCTAAGCGACGTTCGTACAAGGCACAACCTTCCGGGCACCGCCACGGGGCTTCGGGAGCTGCGTCGAGTGTGCACTTACGTACTGCATCGCCATTGGCGTATGTACGTGTTTCGTAGTGCTTGCATTCGGTTCGCATTGGCATCAGCCAACCGAACCTTCCATCTGCAGCTCGATGAGCCGGCTCCATTCCACTGCGTATTCCATTGGCAATGTACGAGTAACGGGTTCGATGAAACCATTCACCACCATGCTCATGGCTTGTTCTTGCGACAGACCACGACTTTGGAGGTAAAAGAGTTGCTCATCGGCAATTTTCGACACTGTGGCTTCGTGGCCAATTTGAGCATCGCGCTCGCCCACTTCCATGTAAGGCAAGGTGCGTGATTCGCTTTCTTCGTCGAGAATCAATGCGTCACACTGCACATGGCTCTTGCAGCCATAAGCGCCTTCTTCAATGCGAACCAAACCGCGATATGTGGTGACACCACCATCTTTTGAAATGGACTTCGACACAATTTTCGACGAGGTCTCGGGTGCTGCGTGCACCATTTTTGCTCCAGCATCTTGATGCTGACCCGCACCGGCGTAAGCCACCGACAACACTTCGCCTGTTGCCTTCGGGCCAACTAAGTACACACTTGGGTACTTCATGGTGAGTTTCGAACCAATGTTTCCATCGATCCATTCCATGTGGCCTTCTGCCTCTACGCGAGCGCGCTTAGTAACCAAGTTGTATACGTTTGGCGACCAGTTCTGAATGGTGGTGTATGTGACGCGAGCACTTGGCTTCACCACAATTTCCACTACAGCAGAGTGCAGTGAATCGCTGGTGTAGAC
Organism: Ilumatobacteraceae bacterium; assembly: GCA_030726975.1. Taxonomy (GTDB): domain Bacteria; phylum Actinomycetota; class Acidimicrobiia; order Acidimicrobiales; family Ilumatobacteraceae; genus F1-20-MAGs119. The sequence continues at coordinate 4,217 of JANRCO010000012.1, forward strand.
AGGAGCCGAGCAGCCTTCGATGTAGTGCACTTTTGAACCTTCATCGGCAATGATGAGTGTGCGCTCGAATTGACCAGCGTTTTCCGAGTTGATGCGGAAGTACGCCTGCAATGGCATTTCACACTCCACGCCTGGTGGAACATAAATAAATGACCCGCCCGACCATACCGATGTGTTCAATGCAGAAAACTTGTTGTCGCCAGGAGGAATGACCGTGCCGAAGTACTGCTTCACAAGGTCTGGGTATTCGCGCAAAGCGGTGTCCATGTCGCAGAACAAAATGCCCTGCGCTTCAAGGTCTTCACGGTTGCGGTGAAACACCACTTCTGATTCGTACTGTGCGGTGACACCAGCGAGGTACTTACGTTCTGCTTCGGGAATACCGAGCTTTTCGTAGGTGAGCTTCATTTGTTCTGGCAAGTCGTCCCACTCGTCAACCTGCTCGGTGGCGGGCTTCAGGTAGTAGTAAATGTCTTGGAAGTCGATGTCGGGCATGTTGTCGGCAAACCACTTAGCCATTGGCTTGCGGTCGAACATTTTGAGCGAGCGCAGGCGCATTTCGCGCATCCATTCAGGTTCGCCCTTCCACCATGAAATTTGCTCAACGACACCGTCGTCTAAGCCTTTGGCAGGCTGGAAGGCGTATTCAACGTTGTCGCTCCAACCCAATTGGTATTTGCTGAGATCAAGATCGAATGTACTCATGGGGGCTCCTCGACTGCCGCGACCTACGCGGCTACATCTCTAATTAACACTACGGTCATAGTAACAATTAAGCACGACGTCCACACCACCCAAGTCGGCTTATTTTGTGCCACAGGCCTCATCAACCTGAACCGACCGGAAGATCGTTAGCCTGCCACGACCACTATGGAACGCTTCGGACTTGTTGGGCTCCCCAACGCAGGTAAATCATCTCTCTATAACGCTCTCACCGGAGGCGGCGCCTTGGCTGCCCCCTACGCCTTTGCGACAAAGGACCCCAACATCGGCGTGGCCCGCGTGCCCGACACCCGCCTCGACCAGTTGGCCATCATGTCGAAGACTCAAAAGACCGTTCATGCAACCGTGCAGGTGGTCGATATTGGCGGCATTGTTGAAGGCGCCAGCAAAGGTGAAGGACTCGGCAACAAGTTCCTCGCCAACATTCGCGAAGTTGAAGCAACTGTTTTCGTACTCCGAGCCTTTGAAGACGACGACGTTCCAGGGCCATCAGACCCACTCGAGCATTTACGCATTGTGGAACTCGAACTCGCACTCGCCGACCTTGAAACCGTGGAATCGCGTTTGCCACGCTTGCAAAAATCTTCCAAGCTCGATAAGTCGGTATTAGAAGAAGTCGCCGCACTTGAAGTAGCACTCACCTCACTCAGTGAAGGTATTCCTCTCTACCGTGCTGGGCTCAGTGCAGACATTCGCCTGGCGCTCGCACCTCACTTTTTGCTCACCAACCGTCGCGTACTCGCCGTGGTCAACGTTGGCGAAAATGAACTCGACAAAATTCCTGAGGCAGAAGCAAGCGTTCGCGCCGAGCTTGCTCCCCCTGGTTCAGCAAGTGCTGCAGAAGTAGAAGTTCTTGGCATGAGTGTTCAACTTGAAGCAGAAGCAGCACAACTCGACGAAGCAGACCGCGCAGAGATGCTGGGTGAACTTGGTCTTGGCGAAGGAGCGCTACCCCGCATGGTACGCAGCGCCTACCACTTGCTTGGTTTGCGCACATTCATCACCACTGGTGAAAAAGAAACTCGTGCATGGACCTTCAATGCTGGCGGAAAAGCTCCTGAATGTGCAGGAAAAATTCACTCCGACCTCCAACGCGGGTTCATTCGCGCCGAGGTCATTGCATGGGATGAACTCTTAGAAATTGGTTCATGGAACAAGGCAAAAGACCTGGGCAAAGTGCGTTCTGAAGGAAAAGAATACGAAGTCGTTGACGGCGACGTCATGGAAATTCGCTTCAACGTCTAGCGCTACTTACACACTCCTGGTGCAGTTACATATGCTTCGCCGCCACGTTGATACTGACCGTAGTCAAGCAATGCACCAAACCTCATGCCTTTAATGATCAAGTTGTAGCAGGTTGCAAAGTTGGGAATTGTTGGCGTGAACTTTTGAGCGATGTACGCACCTTTAGCCACGGCCACTCGCACAGTTACCTTTGCGCGAGCATATTTTTTCCATACAAAGGCATAGATACGAGGGTGATACCCCGAACATGACCAGCCATTGCAACCGCCGATATATGGCTTCCCGTCTGCCACGAAATTTTTGCCATTTGACAGATTCCACAGTGCGCCCACGTCTACAGCAAACTGTTGTGCAATTTCCGATGGGGTCCCTTTGGGTTTTTTACCAATGCGAGGAATGCTCACCACATCCCACTGCAGAACACTCGACACTTCACGTGCCCGAGTGGCATAGATGTAGTCACACTGCATGTTCCAAAACTTCTGACGACGCTTGGTGCAATCGGCTCCCCAAGTGGGAAGCCACAGTTGCTGCGCTGCATTGAGTGGAGAAATTGAGCACGTTAAACCGCTAACCTTCAATGAAGTTCCAAGGGTGGTACACGCCGCTCCAGCAACGGGTTTTGCCAACACCACGCGCTCCATGCACACAATGCTGGTAACCGCAATGACCACAGAGACAAACGACTTTGTGAGTTTCACCTTTTATACGGTATCGGCAGGAAGAACACGCATGCGACTAACCTCAAAGATAGCAACAGTCTCATGAGAAAAATTCCTTCACACCATTCGTCTTCCGCCCGAGAAGCTGTTTCTACCGGCTGGCTTGTGCGCGATAATACGGTGTTGGCAAGCATTTCATGTGCGCAATCGCGCAGAGCGCGCCGCGTCGGCCTTCGTGGCACCGATCGCGTGAGCACACCACTTCTCCTGCAGCCATGCAAATGGGTGCACAGTTTTGGCATGAGAGTTCCTCTGTCGGTGCTCTACATCAACCACGATGGTGAAGTGGTGAAGATTCAGGAACTCAAACGAAATCGACTACCTCTTCCTGTTGTGAAAGCGTGCTGTGTTCTTGAAGCCGACACCGATGCACCACGACGATGGAACCTCCAGGTTGGCGCCACCATTGAAATTCGATTCGCACAAGATTCACCTACCGCATCATGAGCGGGCAACTCATCCTTGTTGCTACCCCTATCGGGAATCTGGGAGACATCTCTGAACGCATGAAACAGGTGCTGGAACAAGCAGACCTCATTGCTTGCGAAGACTCCCGCCACTCAGGTCGCCTTGTCAAGCACATGGGCATTACTTCACCGAAGTACATCGTGGTGAACGACCACACTGAACGCGATGCGTGCAATGGCATCGTAGAAGCAATTATGGGCGGGAAAACTATTGCACTCATCACCGATGCTGGCACCCCTGGCATTAGCGACCCTGGCAGCGTTGTTGTTCAAGCAGTCATTGCAGCTGGCCTTTCAGTTACTGCAGTACCAGGCCCAGCCGCTCTTATCATGGCCCTCATCATCAGCGGTATTCCCACCACGCGATTTGTATTTGAAGGATTCCTCCCCCGTTCAGGTCGCGACCGCGCAGAACGCCTTGCCGATATCGCAAGCGAAATGCGCACAGTTATTTTCTACGAAGCACCACATCGCATTGCCCGCACACTCAACGACCTCGCGGTTGCATGCCAACCCGATCGCCTCATTGCTGTCACCCGAGAACTCACCAAAATGCATGAAGAAGTGTGGCGTGGCTCGGTGAGTGAAGCAGCACTTCATTTTGCAACTGTTGAAGCAATGGGTGAATTCGTCGTTGTTTTAGCAGCTGCAGAAGCTCCACTACCAGCAGACGAAGACCTTATTAAAGAGGCCCTCGTTCATGAATTCTCTTCAGGGCTATCTACACGTGACGCAGTCGATGCCGTCGTGAAGAAAACCAACGCGCCAAAGAGAGTGGTGTACGCACTAGCGCTTCTCCTCAACAACAAAGAAATTACCAATGGCAAATAACAAGGGAATACTTTTTTTTGACCTCGACGGAACTGTTGCCGATTCCGGAAGTGGAATTCTCGCTTCTATGAACCACGTTCTTGAAGCACGCAACTTACAACCACTCACTCGGGAAGATCTCACTGACTTCGTTGGTCCACCTTTATCGATCTCCTTCCCCACAGTATTTGCTCCTCGAGGTGTACCTAAAGAAGAAATGCAGATGTTTATAGAGGAATATCGCGCCATCTACGGCGCAACCCACCTTCCACAGACCCCGCTCAACTACGGAATGGATGATGCCCTTGTTGAACTCAAAAAAGAATGGCGTTTAGCAATTGTTACTTCTAAGCCAGAACCCCAGGCCCTCATTGCTATTCAAGCCACCGGCGTGCGGCACTACTTCGACATTGTTGTTGGCCCAAACGACGACTCTGAAATTCCCAAAGCTCAACTACTCGAGCGTGCACTGCGTGAAATGAAGGAATTACACGGCAAATTACCACCCCTCACTTCTTGCTGGATGATTGGCGATCGCCATCACGACATTGATGCAGGTGTTGAAGTGGGTACTCACTGCGCAGGAGTGCTGTGGGGTTTTGGTTCGCGCGAAGAACTCAGTTCTGCAGGTGCAACTGCAATTGTGGAAACTCCACAAGAACTTGTTGCAGTTCTCAACAACTAAACAACACGCGGGGCAACAGCCATTTGGCGACTTAAGGCAACAAGTGTTCCCGACTCATCCCAAATCTCGCCGTCTTCTTCAAGTAGCCCACCTTGTACAACCTTTGTACGAAATGAACACGCAAGCCTTTTGCCAACAGGCACCGCCCGCACATGCACAGTGAGTTCCAAGGTTGGTACCCAGCCCTTTTCATATGGCAAGTTGAATAACGGAGGTGGCATGGCATCGACCGCAAGCAACAAAGCAAGCGTGTCAATAGGGCGATCGTCTGGAAAGTGAATCCACCCACGCATTTGTGCAGTGCCCGATGGAGTACCTGAAATAAAAGTGGAGTCGTCGGGGTGCAACCTATTGGTGACATTTTGCAAAAGACCAATGGTGAACTCACCACCATCACTATTGCGACTTGTGCACTGCTCATACGAAGGCAAGTCGGGTGGTGTTGCTGTCACAATTTGTGGTTCAACGGCTGCCATTTCACCCCATGCACCAAGAACACGCATGATGTTGCGGTCACCGCGGCGCATTGTTGCGTTCATCGTGGTGACCAGCTTCCCGGTTTTCACTGTGTCGACTTCAATTTCCAACGGGCCAGCTGGCGCAGGCGCAAGATAATGAGCAGTCACCGTGAACGGGTCGCGACGCCCAGAATGTTGCTGCATCGCGCGGCCCATCATGGCGAGCAGATAGCCCCCATTGGCATTTCCCGTGATGTCCCAGCCATCAAAAACTTCGGCTGAAAAGGTGGTGAGGCCATTTTTTTGCGCAATTGGTGTCACAGCCGTTGCAGTATCGAAGCGGAAAGTCACGGTCAGCATCGTATTGCTCGTATCCTCATGTCGTGGCGCGATTTTCTCTGACAACCCCCATTTATTACGTCAATGCGCAGCCGCACCTTGGCCACGCATACACCACCATCGTTGCCGATGCCCTAGCTCGCTGGCACAGGCTCTCTGGCGACGACGTGCACCTCCTCACCGGCACCGACGAACATGGCCTCAAAATTCAGCAGGCCGCCGATGCCAAGGGTGTCACGCCTCAGGAATTCGCCGACTCCATCGCTCCTCTTTTTGCTCAGGCCTGGGACAAACTCAACATTCAGTACGACGACTTCATTCGCACAACCGAAGATCGCCACAAGCGCGGTGTCGCTAAACTCTTGCAAGCTTGTTACGACGCTGGCGATATCGAACTCGACACCTATTCCGGTTTGTATTGCGTTGCCTGCGAGGCGTATTTCACTGAAGAAGAAATCGACAATGGCAACTGCCCCATTCACAAACGCCCCGTAGAACACGTAGAAGAAGAAAACTATTTCTTCCGTCTGTCACGTTTCGAAGATCGTCTCTTGAAGTGGTACGCAGACCACCCCAACGCCATTTCGACACATTTCAGAATGAATGAAGTGACGAG
>JANRCO010000013.1 GCA_030726975.1 Ilumatobacteraceae bacterium
CGAGTTCTGTTTCTAAACGCAAAGTATCGCAAGCAACAACATCGAGGCCTTCTTCGTGCAAGATGATCGGAAGTTCATAAATGTTGCGCGCATCGGCAGCGTTAATGACATTTGCTTCAGGAACGTCGCACACGTTAGAAATTTTGCGCTTCAAACTCTGGCTGAGTGGTTCTTCGCTACGACACACAATGATGTCGGGCTGAATGCCGCGACTACGCAACTCGGTCACGCTGTGCTGAGTAGGTTTTGTTTTCTGTTCGCCACTCGGACCAATAAAAGGAACCAGCGTGACGTGGATGTAGCACACGTTGTCGCGGCCTGCTTCGTTACGGAACTGACGAATTGCCTCTAAAAACGGCAAAATTTCAATGTCGCCGACGGTGCCGCCCACTTCGGTAATGACCACATCGACATCGTCGGTGGATACGCGGTGGATACGACGCTTAATTTCATCGGTGATGTGCGGAATGACCTGTACCGTTTTTCCGAGATAGTCACCACGGCGCTCTGCGGCCAACACAGCTTGATAAATAGAACCTGTTGTTGCATTGGAACTACGCGACAGGTTTTCATCGATAAAACGCTCGTAGTGACCCAAGTCGAGGTCGGTTTCGCCACCATCATCGGTCACAAACACTTCACCATGCTCAAAAGGATTCATGGTGCCTGGGTCGACGTTAATGTACGGGTCGAGCTTTTGCATGGTGACGCGCAAGCCACGCAATTTCAGTAGGCGTCCGAGCGACGATGCAGTGAGACCTTTGCCGAGCGAGCTCGCAACACCACCTGTTACGAAAATATGCTTTGGCATTTCACTTCTCCCGTCGGCTTGTGTCAACAACTCCTTGACGGAATAACAACTTACCATGAAAACATGGTCTAGGAGGAATGTGTCAGGAGCTCCTGCGCATGAGCAACGGCTACCTCTGTGAGCGCTCCACCCGACAACATGCGAGCGATCTCACTTTCCCGGGCGGCCCCGGTGAGTTCACCCACGCGGGCAAAGGTAACTTTCTTGACGATCTCTTTCGAGACGCCCAATTGTTGATGCGCCTGAGAAGCAACTTGGGCGAGATGCGTGACCACAAACACCTGGTGTCCTTTTGCGACTGCAGCCAGCGCCTTACCAACAGCCACTGCCGCAGCGCCGCCAATACCTGCATCAACCTCATCGAAAATGAGCGTTGGGGGTGACTGAGTGAGAACCAGACGCAACGCCAACATGACTCTTGCCAGTTCTCCGCCCGAGGCAACTTTTGACAACGGCAAAGGTGGACTACCGGGGTTGGCAGAGAGCAAGAAATTCAAGCCATCGCCTGATGGGTCTTGCGACTCTGGCGCAAAGTCGACTTGAAACACTGCTTCAGGCAGCGCGAGCAGACGAAGATGCTTCTGTACCGCCTTAGCGAACTGCGGAGCTCCTTCAATTCTCTTTTTTCTCACCACAGCTTCTGCTTTTCGTACGCGATCATTTGCAGCAGCAATAGACGCCTCAAGATCCCGGGCACGTTGTTCATAACCCAGCAGGTCGTTCAGGCGCTCGGTGGTTGCACGGCTGTACTCCAAGACGTCGGCGAGCAATGGGCCATACTTGCGACAGAGGTCGCTGAGGGCCTTACGCCGAGCGCTGACTTCCGCCAGGCGTTCAGGATCTTCTTCGCTTGCCTCAGCGAGGTCTCTGATGACCGCCGCGGCATCGTCGAGTTCGGCTGCCAATGAGGAAAGTCGCTGCGCAACCTCGGCAAAGGCCTCTTTTCCCTGCAATAAGCCAAGTGCGCTGCGCAGCGCATCGCTGGCATTCGTTGTACCGGACGATACTTGCGTGTTGGCTTCAGAAAGAAAGGCGTAAGCACCACGCAAAGCAGCCTGATACGACTCAGCATTGCCTAACGCCTCTTCTTCTTTGCGCAATTCTTCGTCTTCTTCGCCTGACGAAATAGCAGTTGCGCTAATTTCATCAATTTGAAATTGCAGCAGGTCGATTTCACGCACTCGGGCACGTTCGTCGCCACCTAATGATTCAAGTTCTTGGCGCAATAGGCGTAGGTCGGCCTTCGCCTGTGCGACTGGAGAGACATCGACGCCAGCGAATTGATCGAGAGCGACGCGTTGTGCTTTTTCATGAAGAAGGCTCTGGTGCGCATGTTGACCATGTAGGTCGACAAGTTCGCCTCCTATTTCGGAGAGTTGAGCAAGGGTCGCCAAATTGCCGTTGATGTACGCCCGCGAGCGCCCTTGCACAGGAATCACGCGGCTCAAGATGACCTCATCGTCACCCACCACGAAACGACCTTCTACACGAGCCTCATCGCAACCATGACGCACCATTGAGACATCGCTTTTCCCACCCACAAGCAAGTGAATGGCTTCAATCATCATGGTCTTGCCCGCGCCTGTTTCACCCGTAAAAGCAGTGAGCCCATTTTTGAAGACAAGGGTGACGGAGTCGATAATGCCTAACTGATGAACATGCAATTCCACCAGCATTAATCGTCTCCTAAACCAAACTTCTGGCGCAAGATGTGATGAAACCGCTGTTGGCCAATATGCAAGAAACACGCTGTGGCGGCATCGCTCACCACACGCACTTCATCTTCTGGCTTTAACGAAACAAAATGCAAGCCGTCAACCGACAAGGTGACATCGCGATGCCCGCGCACGGTAATAGATACTTCTTCGGCTGGGTCGAGAACCAACGACCGATCGAACAACATGTGCGGAGACACGGGGGTCAACACCATTGCCCGGTGTTGTGGCGATAAAACTGGCCCACGTGCCGACAAAGAATATGCAGTAGAACCAGTGGGTGTTGCCACAATGAGGCCATCGGCTGAATACGTGGCAAAAACACTTTGATCGATTGCTACTTCTAAGCGCACAGTATGACCAGACTCCACTTTTTCTACGACTACTTCATTCAATGCACGTAGTGTGTGCCGACCACCGTCTTTTTGTGCCACATGAATTTTGAGCATCATGCGATTTTCAAGGCGCGCATCTTTGGGCATCTCACCAGTGCGCAGCGATTCGAGCACGTCGAGCAACTGCGATGGTTCCACACTGGTGAGGTAGCCAAGGGTGCCAAAATTGACTCCGAGAACCGGCACATTGTGACCACTCAAGATTTGTACGGCTCGTAGAACTGTTCCGTCGCCACCGAGCGACACCACCAGATCGGGCAAAGTTGCGGTGATTTCATCGACAACATCTTCGGCATACGCAACAGACACCTGGTGTGCTTCTCCCCACGCCTGCACGCGGGCGGCGGCCTCACTGGCGTCGGGCCGCTCGTTGTTCACCACAAGCAATAGCGAGCCCAACGTGAAGGACTGGGGTCGAGCTAAGGACATACCCATATCTTTACTCATCGGTGTGCACAGTTGCCCATAGGAAGAACTCAATATTGCCACCAGCACCAGAGATCGGCGACTCATATTGCCCATGAACATGGCAACCTGCTGCATTTAATGCCTCAGCAACACGGTCAATTGCACCTTGGCGCACCTGTGGGTCAACCACGATTCCTCCCGCTGGCACGTCGGCACGATCGGCCTCAAACTGAGGTTTCACCAAAAGGATGAGTTCGGCTGCGTTACTCGAGAGCGCAACAATGTGAGGAACTAATTGGGCAAGAGAGGTGAAGCTCACGTCGGTCACCACTATTTGCGCAAGACCCCCATGTTCACCGCCCCAATGAGTGCGAAGATCTTCTGGTGATAACTGTGAAATGTGTTGACTTTCTAGTGATGTCACCGCAATGTGTGTCAGCATTTTTTGGTGGAGCTGACCACGACCCACGTCGACTGCCACCACATGTGCCGCACCGTGCTGCAGTAGGCAATCGGTGAAGCCTCCTGTCGAGGCCCCAATGTCGAGGCAGTACTGATGCGCCACATCGATACCGAAGTGTTGCAGTGCACCCTCAAGTTTGATTCCACCGCGCCCGACAAACCGATTAGCCACCGGCGCAACGTGAACCGCATCGCCTGGCGCCACCAAAGATGCAGCATTGCTCACCACTGCCCCGTTCACACGTACGCGGTTTTCAGCAAGTGCCACCTCGACCTCGGCTGCGCTCGATAACAGCCTGCGGTGGAGCACCTCACGCACTAATGAGCGACGTGATTTCATCTGCCTGCCTCACGAAGATCGACTGTTGCATTAGTGCTACTCAAGAGATCCGTTGCGATATCGCAAAAGGTGTTACCCGTGTAGTGAAACGAGACACCATCTATGGGCCCAGCACACTTCTCTTGCACACCCGACCACACCTGGGCATAGGCAATGCCAAGACGCTGCGCAAAAGCACCATCGGTGTCGGGCCGGTCGCCCACCATCACCTGCCTGGCTGCAGGCGTTGACCCGGCGAGCGAACGAACCAGTTGTGCCATCGCATCGTGTGGTTTTCCCGCCATGGTCGCCGTGAGTTGCGATGCATACACATACGACGCAATGAGTGAACCCCCACCAGGCAATATTCCTGTCTCGGTGGGAAAAGTTGCATCGTCGTTCGTGCCAATGAGGCGTGCACCTGCCAACAGACACGAAAGGCCCAGGTGGAGAAAATCAAAGCAAAAATCGCGGTGCATTCCCACCACCACCGCATCGATACTGGCCGGAAGAAACGCGGCATCAGTTAAAGCATCGCGCACGTCGACAACCTGCGCGCCACGGTTGCGGACTGCCTCAATAACACCTGGGCCCGAACACGCCAACACTTTTTCGGTTGGCGCAATTAAAGAGGCTGCCGCTTGAGCACTCGTCACCACATTGCCAACGGCGGGAATACCCATGTCGCCGAGTTTCTTTTCCTGATCGGCGAGTCGCGTTGAGGAATTATTCGTTACAAAATTGACTTGCCAGCCCGCTTGTCGCAACGTTGCAATGCTCTCGGGTACGCCACTAATGACCGAAGCCCCGCGCCAAATGACGCCGTCAAGATCACTCCAAATGATGCCTGACACACCTTCAGTTTTGCTTGTTGCACCCATACCTGCCACCCTTAGAGTGTGCCTCATTTTGAACCATTCTCAGCGCTTCGCTACACCAATGCCCAAACAGATCTTTTTGCGCTAAGTTCCCCGCCCTATGACGTATTGAGCGCAGATGATCGAGTGCACTTCGGCGAACAAAGCCCGTGGAATATTGTTCATGTCGATTGCCCACTCGATGCAGATGGGCCAGAGCGCTACCAAAAGGCGGCGACCGATATCCAAAATTGGATCTCAAGCAAGGTGCTCACGCAAGACCCCACTCCCTCGTACACGTTGTACCGCATGTCGTTTCGCGACTCCACAGGGAAAGATCGCCACACTGTGGGAGTCATTGGCGCACTTGAAGTCGTTGACGTCGGAGCAGGAGGCGTCCTCCCCCACGAACAAACCACACCGAAGGCCAAAACCGACCGACTCGACCTCACCCGAGCAACACAATGCAACTTGTCGCCAGTGTGGGGCTTATCACTCTGTAGCGGCCTCACCCAGGTACTTCTCGCGCCAGGTGAATTTATGGGCGAAATGACCGATAAAGACGGCGTGGTGCATCGCGTTGAACGCGTTACCGAAACAGACCGTATTGACGCTATTCGATCGGCTATTGCCAGTGCACCCGTGGTCATTGCCGACGGACACCATCGCTACGCCATTTCACGTACCTACCGCGACGAAATGCGCAGCGCCAATTCACCACTTGCTCCTGCAGCAGGTCTCACCATGACATATGTTGCAGAACTTGTTGAAGAACAGTTGAGCATTGCCGCCATCCACCGCCTCGTTGCTGCTGTTAGCCCTTCTCAAATGGAAGAGATTCTGAGTGAGTTCTATACACGCGTCAGTGACAACACCTTGTCGGAAAACACGTTGACACTAATGAACTCAGAAAAAGCCATTTGCCTCGTGCGCCCAGATGGGTCGACGACTCTCTTCACCGAGAAAACCGAGAAATTCTCTGAGGTTCGAGCCCTCGACAGTGCCCGTCTGGAACATGCAATTACCACCGCCTTGGGCTCTCTCGATGCCGCCGGTATTTCGTACCAGCACGGCACGCGCGAAGTGCTCGATGCCCTCAAGGCCGGGAATGCACAATGCGCTGTTCTCATTCGACCAGTGTCACTTGCGGAAATTCGCCGCACGGCTGACGAAGGATTGTTGATGCCGCCGAAGTCGACGTTTTTCACGCCGAAACTGCGCACAGGGTTAGCTATGCGCCCACTAACACGTGGCTAGATCAGGTATTTGACGCTGCGTAAATAGACGCAATTGCACTGTCGAGTGCTGCGTTGAATTCAGTATCTGACTGCTGAGCGAAAAGCCCTTCAGTAAGCGCACGAGAGAAGCTTGCGATGACACCGTTGTTCTTGCTGAGCTTTGTGTTGGCATCGTCACGTGAGTAACCACCAGACAATGCAACAACCCGCAACACGCTCGGGTGCTTCACCAAGTCGCGATAGAAATTGTCGTCTTCTGGCAAAGTGAGCTTCAACATCACAGGCTGATCGGCAGGTTGCGCATCGAGTTCTTTGAGTAGTTCAGCCTTCAACAACACTTCTGCTTCTTTTTTGCTTGGGCTATTGATGTCTACTTCTGGTTCGATGATGGGCACAAGGCCACCGGCAAGGATTTGGCGACCAACGGTAAATTGTTGGGCGACAACTTCTGAAATGCCTTTTGCGTTCGCAACTTTGATAACGGAGCGCATTTTTGTTCCGAAGATGCCATTTGTGCGGGCCTTTGCCAACAGGGCATCGAGTTCAGGCATGGGCTTCATGAGCTGCACCCCATCGCCCTCATCGGCAAGACCTTTGTCGACCTTCAAAATGGCAATGACTTGCTTACGGCTCCACAAGTACTCTGCACTACCCACGCCATCGATGCTGCGATCCATGGTGCCCTCAAACAAAATGGCGGCCAGAACTCGATTGCCGGTGAATGCTGGACTCATGACCATGCGGCTACGCATTGCATGAATGACATCGAACATTTCGTCTTCATTGGAATAGGAAGACTCATCGACTCCATACAACTTCAAAGCCTTTGGCGTGCTGCCACCGCTTTGATCTAAAGCGGCGATGAAGCCTTTACCGGTGCGCATTTGCTCGAGTTGCTGCTGATTCACAGTGGGGCCTTTCAAGAAGTACTTCACTGAAAACACTAGCCACTTTGCACACACGGGCAAGAAATTGCGGACCTACCAGTTGTGCGTGAGCTCTTTTTGGATATCGGTGAGACTCTTCTTGACGGCCACTTTGCGACGCATATTGAGCACCTGCTTCGCCAATACCTCAGTACGGCTTTGCACAGAACCACCTGCGCGATAAAAGCGGCGCCGAACGCTTCCACTCACCATGACATCTTCACCTTCTTGCAGAAGTGTCTTGACGGTTGTGACCCAGTTAACAGGAACAGTGAGTCTGCCTTCATCGCTCTCTGTGACAACGTCGAAAGAGGTGGCGTACTCGCCAGACCCCAAGACTCGTTCCACTGGTGCATTGAGCACCACACCACGAATGACTACTACGTTCATACTTACTCCACTTCTCGCTGCTGAGATGCGGCACCGGGCCGACATGAGAAGGAGCAAAGCTCAATAAGCAGAGAGTACCGAAGGGGTGTTAGCGAACGGGCCCAAGATGGGAAAGTCGGTCTGCAACGTCGACAAATTCCGCGTCGTATTGCATGACACGAGCGAAAAGACGACGGGCTTCAACAATGTTTCCCGAGCGGTCGTGAAGATCTGCAGCCATGTACCACTGACGCAAATGGTAATCCTGAACACGTTTAGGAACATTCAACACAGAGTCAAAGAGTCGAACAGCTTCAGCAAGTTTTCCCTGATCAGACAATGCGCCAGCAGCAACAATGCGGCCTTCAGCAAGCACCGACGGATGTGGCGACAAATCTTTGATTTCGCTCCAGATCTGATTGACCTTGCTCCACCTGCGCAATGCGCGATACGCATCGGCAAGTACTGGCAACACCGTGGTGCGAGCAGGGTCAAGCACGCGTGTTGCTTCTAGTTCATTCACCGCTGTACGCCACTTTGCTTGACGATACGCACACAAGCCAGCCATTTCATGCACCAAAGCCATACCAGGTAATTGACGTGACAACACTTGCAACAAACGTGCGGCGTCTTCATAACGCTCGTACTCAAAAGCGTCAATTGCTTTTTGCAAGCGCTCGGTTGTTGACTGCGATTGGCGAACGCCAACGCTTTTTTCTACATCGCGCGAAATATCGGATGGCAACGGGCGGTCACTGCGAGGGATACCAGGCACGCGATTCTCACCACGGTTGTCACCTTGACTACGCGAACGTGGAGCTGCGCCACGTTGCACTGCCTTGCGAGCAGTTTTTTTCACAGCACCTTCATCGACCCATTCAACCTTTTTACGTACCGGACGCGCAGTGGGGGCGCCAGTGCCTTCGGTACGACGACCGCCGGTACGAGCATAAACTTCGCGTGATTTTTGCTCAGCAGCAGTTAATGCGGGACGGGCTGGGCGACGCTCGTCGGAATCGCGCCCACGGGCGGGACGACGATCATCAGAATCGCGACCACGAACGGGTCGGCGGTCGTCACCATCGCGACCACGCGTTGGACGCCGCTCTGAACGGTCGTTGCGCCCAGAAGAGCTCTGTGAGCGTGGGGGGCGCGGACGATCGTTCGGCATAGGGCAACACTCTACGTTGCTCACCTGAAAATCGGTACGATGCCTCTATGACTGATGACAATGTGCCACAACAAGCCCAAGTGCGTATGGAAATAGCCGACGACAAAAAGGCTGGTGTTTATGCCAATGTCGCTGCTGTTTGGCACGGGCCCTACGAATTCACGCTCGATTTTGGGGTAGCTGGCATGCCAGAGCACGATGCATCAGGGGAACTATTTGTACCTACTCCTGTTGTTGCACGAGTCAAAGTACCCACCTCGGTGATTTTTGAAATCGCTCGGGCCATTGCCGACAACGTTGATCGTTACGAAAAAACATATGGCCCTATCCCCCAGCAAAACGTCAACCCTGCAGAGTGATTTAAGCGTTACGCACGAATGCCGTAATAGAGTCTGCAATCATCTGCACCGCAATCGCAGCAAGAATCATTCCGGCAACACGAGCAAGTAGTAGCACACCCATCGGGCGCACAACACGTTGAATGATGCCGCTAAAGCGCATTGCAATAAATGACACCATCAGTGCAATCGCGATTGCACTCGACACACTCATCCATTCACCGAATGATTGTGTCTGATTGAAAAAGAGAATGGTTGCCACAATTGCACCCGGGCCTGCGAGCAGTGGCGTTCCTAACGGCACTAGGGCAATAGAGGTGCGCTGTTCTGGCGTTGCCTCGAGAAAACCATCATCGCCACCTTTGTTGTACAACAACTGCATCGCCACCAGTAACAACAAGAGTCCGCCTGCACCCTGCAAAGCAGGAACAGAAACGTGCAGGTAGTCCAAGATGGTTTGGCCACCTAGCGCAAACAACATGATGACGCAAAAGGCAGTGAAAATCGCTAAAGCAGCTGCGCGGTGACGTTCTTTGTTATTCAATTGACGGGTAACGGCGAGGAAGATGGGAACATTTCCTGGCGGGTCGAGAATGACCAACATCGTTACAAGTACTTCACCAAACAGGCGCGCGTTCATGCAGAGAAGTTAACGTGCATGACGATTTCAATACGTGATGACCGCAGACACGCAAAAGCCCCCCGCTTTCACGAGGGGCTTTTGATTCGATTAATTCGGCGGCGTCCTACTCTCCCAGGAGGTCTACCTCCAAGTACCATTGGCGCTGGCGGGCTTAACTTCCGTGTTCGGGATGGGAACGGGTGTGACCCCACCGCCATGGCCACCGAAAATTGTTGTCAAGGGGATCCCGAAAAAATTCGGGTGAAGTCCCTCAAAGACTCCAGAGCAAGCACGAGCGTGTATCTAACCAAGCCCTCGGCCGATTAGTACCGGTCAGCTGAACGCATTGCTGCGCTTACACTTCCGGCCTATCAACGTGGTGGTCTCGCCACGGGCCTTACTGCGCTAACCGCATGGGAACACTTATCTTCGAACGGGCTTCCCGCTTAGATGCTTTCAGCGGTTATCCCTTCCGTAGGTGGCTAA
>JANRCO010000014.1:0-19829 GCA_030726975.1 Ilumatobacteraceae bacterium
GTGTACAACGTGGGTACGCAAAAAGATATTCCTGGTGTGCGTTCATATGTTGCAGTTGATGGCGGCATGAGCGATAACCCCCGCCCCATGATGTACGGCAGTGGCTATGAAGCCTTCATGCCGACGTTGCCCGGTGCTCTACGGCCGCGCAATGTGCGCGTGGTGGGGAAGCACTGCGAAAGTGGCGACATTGTGATCGAAGACGCAAAGGTTCCTGCTGAACTTGAAGTGGGTAGCTTGCTTGCCACTCCGGTGACTGGCGCATATGGCTATTCCATGGCTTCGAACTACAACATGGTCACTAAGCCTGCCGTCGTTTTTGTGAAAGATGGCCACGCCCGCGTGGTGCGCCGCCGCGAAACCTACGAAGATCTCCTCACTCTCAACCCCTAACGAGTGTTCTCGGCGCCGTATGTCACGGTTTTTGCAACAATTCGCGCCGAGATCTTCCACTTCACGCTAGACATAACGCATGACAACTCAGCCGAACGTTTTTGGTGAACCCATTGCAACATGTTGCACCGAACCAATGACTGGTTTTTACCGCACGGGCTGCTGTGAAACAGGCGGCGATGACCACGGTGTGCACACGGTATGTGCTGTGATGACCGAAGAGTTTCTTGCATTCTCCAAAGCAGCAGGCAACGACTTATCAACGCCGATGCCACAATACGGTTTCGCTGGTTTGAAGGCTGGCGATCACTGGTGCTTGTGTGCCATGCGTTGGCAAGAAGCTTTTGAAGCGGGTCATGCGCCACTGGTGAACTTGCACGCGACGCATTTACACACCTTGGAGTTCGTTGAATTGAGCGACCTCCAAAAGTTTGCACTCTAAACAGCAGTTTCTCGGCGCAAATTGTCGCGAAAACAGGGCCACACCGCGCCGAGAACACTCTTGGTGGGGTGGGGTCGGTAATCTGCAAGGGTCATGACACCCACTCCTCGCTACCGCTTCGCTCCATCACCTACCGGCTTTTTCCATGTGGGTGGTGCCCGCACCGCTCTGTACAACTGGGCACTCACGTTGCGCGAAGGTGGAACCTTCGTCTTGCGCATTGAAGACACCGATGAGTCGCGTAACGAACCGCAGTGGACCCAAGGCATTATCGACGCTCTTGCATGGCTTGGCATTAACAACGATCACCCACAATTTGAAGGGCCATACTTTCAGTCGGCAAATGCGCAGGCACATATTGACGCCGCCATGAAGCTTTATGCAGAAGGCAAGGCGTATTTCTGCGACCTCACTGGTGAACAGGTGCAAGAGCGTGCCAAAGCATCGGGCAAGCCAGGGTACGACGGCTATAGCCGCGACCGCGGTTTAGAGCCCGGCCCAGGCCGCGTGCTGCGGTTCCGTGTTCCTGCTGGTGAAACAGTGGTGCACGACCTCGTGCGTGGCGAAGTGAAATTCGACAACGCCACCATTGAAGATTTCGTTCTGTTGCGTGGAAACGGAACGCCAATGTTCCTTCTTGCGAACGTGGTTGACGACCAGATCATGAATATCACTCATGTGGTGCGTGCAGAAGAACACTTGCCAAATACTCCGAAACAACAAATGATTTGGAATGCGCTCAATGTTGCACCGCCTACATGGGCACACGTTCCTGTGCTGGTAAATGAACAGCGCAAGAAGTTGTCGAAGCGCCGCGACAAAGTTGCAGTTGAGCAATATCGTGAAGAAGGAATTCTGCCCGATGCAATGGTGAACTACCTCATGACCTTGGGTTGGGCACCTGCTGGCGATACCGAAATTGTTCCTTGGCAGCACATTGTCGACACATTCCGCTTGGAAGACGTGAACCACTCGCCAGCATTCTTTGATATTCAGAAATTGCAGGCATTCAACGGCGAATATATTCGCAAAATGCCACTCGAAGTTTTCATTGCTGAATGTGAACCGTTCCTCACCGGTGAAGCCATGCCGTGGCCCGCAGGTAATTTCAAACAAAATATTTTCCGTGGTATGGCAGAACTTGTGCAAACACGTGTCACTGCACTCACCGAAGTTCCTGCAATGGTCGACTTCTTCTTTCTCGACGAGCCCGCAATTGACGATGCCTCTTGGGCAAAGGCAACAAAAGATGAGTGGGCGAGTGCAGTGCTCAGTGAAACAACGGCCGCATATGCAACTGCAGAGTGGAATCACGATTCGCTAAAAGCAGTGATTGAGCAGGTAGGCGAAAAGCACGGTTTGAAACTTGGGAAAGTGCAAGCTCCTATTCGTGTGGCCATTACGGGTCGCACAGTTGGGCCACCACTTTTTGAATCGCTTGAGCTTCTAGGTCGCGAAATAACCCTTGCTCGTTTAGCAGCGGCAACGCAGCGTCTCGCGAAGTAAAACACCTTTGCCATGAAACGGGTAGCACAACTACTTGCGTTGGTGATTTGCGTCGGTTCCTTATATGTGGGGCTCACGGTTTTCGAAGTGTGGCGTGTTGGTCGCACGCAATCAACTTCACAAGTAGATGCCATTGTGGTGATGGGTGCTGCACAATACGACGGGGTTCCTTCACCTCTTTTGAAAGCACGGCTTATGCACGCTTTTGAATTATGGGAACAAAAGGTGGCGCCGCGAATTGTGCTCACCGGCGGCAATAAACCAGGTGATCGTTTTACTGAAGCATCTGCATCGGCAATCTTTTTGCGTCAGCAAGGAATTCCACAAGAAGGTCTACTGCAAGAGTCGTCGTCGCGCTCCACATATGAGGCATTACGCAACGTGAGAAATCTCGTGATGACCAACTCCAACTTTGCAGGAATCAAGCGCATAGTGATTGTGACCGACCCGTATCATGAGCTGCGCTCACGCCTCACCGCTCGAGAGATGAACTTTGAGGCCACGACGTCTCCCACGTCAAATAGCCCTATTGCAGGGAATAACACCTTCAAGAAGCATGTGAAAGAGGGAGTTGGAATCGCTCTTGCCCGTGTCATTGGCTTCGGAAACCTCTGGAAGATCACCGGCTAACAGGCGGTTTTCATTTCCCTTGGTGGCGATACAATCAGGGTGCTCCATTGGGGAGTGGTGTAACTGGCAACACAGCAGATTCTGGTTCTGTTATTCAGGGTTCGATTCCTTGCTCCCCAGCAAATACTCAACAATGTTGGCCCGAACGCTTGCGCGCTCGGGCCTTTTGTTTGCCGCCCACTGATAACCTGATGAGCGCTACTTGGCCCCATCGTCTAGTGGCCTAGGACACCACCCTCTCAAGGTGGCGGCACGGGTTCGAATCCCGTTGGGGCTGCCATTGAGCACGCTCCGCAGCCCTCCGGTATCAAGGTGCACAAATGGACTCCGGAAATCCATTATGTTGGAATTGCACTGGAGAGTGTTCCTGTGCGTCAAACTATAAATGGGGAGATATCAAATGAAGATGGTTTTTGAAGATGCTGATTTGAATCAGCTGGTGTACAACGCGCTTTCCTTTGGAACTGCAGTAATGCTTGGCGCTTTTGTCTACTTTTTGACTCAAATCAAAAGTGTTGCAAAGCAATACCAATCGGGCGTAGCTGTCTCGGCTGTTGTTGTGGGTATTGCTGGTTACCACTACTACAGAATGTGGAGTGATTGGGGAAGCGGTACCGTCAACGAGGGTTACCGTTATGCCGACTGGCTCATCACAGTTCCATTGCTCGTTATTGAGTTGCTCATTGTGTTGGGTGTAACTGCAGATCGTCGCAAGAAATTGATGACGACCTTGGTGCCAGCCACTGTGCTCATGATCGGGCTCGGTTACCCAGGCGAAACAGCTTCGAGTGACGGAACGAAGTGGACCTTCTGGATCCTCTCAATGTTGCCATTCATCTACATCTTGTTCACCTTGTCAGGTGAGTTGAAGGCTGCTGGGACCCGTGAAAAGGGTGCAGTTGCTTCATCTATCAAGAATGCAACAACGATTCTGTTGGTCACCTGGTTGGTCTACCCAATTGGGTACTTGTTCCCAGTGATCTTCGATGCTGGCAACGAGGGTGCAGAGACTGCACGTCAACTTGCTTACACCGTGGCCGACATTACGGCTAAAGGCTTGTTCGGTTTGATGATTCTGAACATTGCCAAGGCTCGTTCGGGCGACACACACTAGAAAAAGTATTGAAGGGGTGGACCTGCGGTGATACGCCGCATGTCCACCCCTTTTTTCTTATATGGGTTAACGTAGTCTCATGAAGCCAAAACTCATTCTCCAAGTCTCAATTCTTTTGTCAGCCGCGGCGAGTTTGGCCTTGAGTATTTCGCTGTATTTTGCAGGCGATGATCAAAGCGACAAACTCAACGGTATCTACGTTGGTGTCTGGGTTCCATCGATCCTCGCACTCGGCGCATTTTTGCTTGCTGGGCAGAAAGGTAAATAAATGTCTGAAGCCACCCTGTTTTCCTTCGGTGCTGTCATTTTTTTCGTTGTTTTCACCGGCGCAATTTTATTTGGAATGGCAGCGATGAAGGAATACCAAGACAAAGGCTGACACGGTCATTTTTTAGTCCCGTTACTTGCTGTCAGCGTTGGTAATCTCGTTAACACGTATGACGCCTCTTTCGATTCTTGACGCGATTGTCCTCGGAGTCGTTGAGGGCATTACAGAGTTTCTGCCCATCTCTTCAACAGGGCATCTTCTTGTTACTCAGCATCTTTTAGGTTTGGGCGATGAAGCGGGAAAGGTTGCGTCCGATACCTACGCCATTGCGATTCAGCTTGGCGCAATTTTGGCGGTTTTCGCCTTGTATCGCATGCGTATTGCGAGCATGGCCAAAGGCGTTATTGGCAAAGATGCAGAGGGGCGCAGCATCTTGACCATGGTCGTTTGCGCGTTTCTTCCTGCAGCGGTCATTGGAGTTGCTTTTGGAGACAGCATAAAAGACAAGTTGTTTACACCGTGGGCGATTGTTGCAGCTTGGGCGGCGGGTGGCGTTTTTCTTTTATGGTGGAAGCCGGCGTATGGCACCCGCAATATTTACGACATCACGTTGAAGAGTGCATTCATTATTGGTGTCGCACAGGCGTTAGCGATGTGGCCAGGAGTGAGCAGAAGCCTTATCACCATTGTTGCGGCGCTTCTGGTGGGCTGCTCCATGGCTGCGGCTCTGGAGTTCAGTTTCTTGTTGGGGCTTGCAACTTTGACCGCTGCTACAGCACTCGACTTGGCGAAAAATGGTGATGTACTGCTTGATGCTTACGGCTGGGGTACCCCAATTCTGGGGGCAGTAGTGGCCTTTATTACCGCAATTATTGCGGTGAAATGGCTGGTGAGTTACTTGTCGGCACGCCCATTAGCGCGATTTGGTTGGTATCGCTTGGCGGCGGCTGCTGTCACTGCAGTGCTGATCATGAGCAACACAATTGGCTGAACTACAGTTCGTCTTTATGACGACTGCGCAAGAACTCAACGGTCCATTGTCTCCAGAAGCAGCCATTGCCGCAGAGCGCGCGATGCGGCGTTGCATATTGAATTACTGCCTCGGTATTGACCGTTGCGACCCTGAACTTGTGGCCTCTGCATTTCATGGCGATGGCACCGCCGACTACGGGTCGTTCAAGGGCTTAGGCGCCGATTTTGCAAAGCATGCAACAACAAGTTTGCGTGGCTATGCCATTGCAACAAAGCATTTTCCTTCCGACACCGTATTTAGTTTCACCTCACTCACCACAGCAGAAGCTGAAACACAAGTTCTTGCATGGCACCGGTGCAGCAACGATGGTGGCGATTACCTAGAAAATTTTGCAGGTCGTTACTTCGATAGTTTTGAATTGCGCAATGGCGATTGGCGTATTGCACATCGTCGCCTCACGCACGACTGGAACCAGAAGCTGATGGTGGAGCCAGCATTTGCTCCCGACCGTTTCGTTCAATCACCCCGCAAGTAGGGAAGTCGTGGTGGTTTCCTCCACCAACGTTGTGGTGGTAGATGTCGTTGTTGTTGTACCTCTGGAGCGACGAATATTGATGACTTCACCAATTGCCTTACTGAGATAACGGGCCAAGTTGGTGCCACCTCCACGACTCATGTGAATGCGGTCGCCGCTAAACCAACTCAATTTTCCTCGGGAGAATTTGTTCCAGTCGTAGAGGAAAAATTTCGGGTCAGATTTGGCGACACGTCGTAAAATGGCATTAAACCGTTTTGCTTTTTCAGTGACATTTCCATTTTCGCGGTAGGTGAGCCAAATGATGGACACTTTTTGTTTTTTGGCTTCTTCACGAAACTTTTTGGTGGCATCAAAGAAAACTTGCTCACTGAATTCGTTATAACCAGTTGCGACAACAATGACATCACTGAATTTTCCACGTGCATTTTTGAATCGTTCAAGTGCACTTTCTTTTGTCTCTGGAATACACCCTGAGCGTGTGAGCAATTGGCATGGCTGGGCCGCATATATCACTGGATGTTTCTTGTCGAGCACCTTGAGTGCCGCGTCAAAAACGCCGAGTACGGCCATCACCGAATCGCCCACAATCAGAGCTTCGGGTCGCGCATCTTTCTTCGCCACAGAGTTACCCGCGCTCACCGACAGCACGCCGACACCGAGGCTGATGCAGGTGAGAACGGCAACCGCGGAAAGAAAACTAGTTTTGTAACGGCAAAAGTATGCGAGAGGCTTCTTCAAGATGGCTGATCCAATGTGTGGCGCTGGTGGGTTCCACAATAGGCAATACAACAAACTTGCTCGCGCCCACAGAAATGAATTCTTGAATCATTTTGGTGAGTGCGTCCCAGGTGTTAGGAACAAGCACGCTGGGGTCGGCCAAATCGGGCCTGCGTGCAGCCAAACCCGCGATGAGTGCGTTCGGCACTTCGCCTAAGGCATAGGGAATGAGCACACCAAAGTGTTCGGGGTCGATACTGCGGTTGTGCTCTTTTGCATGTTCGCCAATGGTTGCCCAGCCAGCTTCAGCATCGCCAGGAGTAACGAAGGAGGGGAGCCACCCGTCGGCGGTGCGTGCAGTGCGCTTGAGTTCACTTGGAGCAATGCCACCTAGCCACACTTCGGGCGGTTGTTGCTGAGGTTTTGGCAACACGCGCAAGTTGTTGAGCTGGAAAAACTCGCCGTTGTGGTTGACCACGTCATCGTTCCAACATTTGCGCACCACTTCAAGCGTTTCATTGAAAAGCTTTGCACGAGTTGAGCGCTCGACGCCGAAGGCTTGTTGCTCGGCAACGTCGGCAACGCCAAGACCAAAGGCCGGGAGCAAACGACCATTCGACATGCGGTCGAGCGTGGCGAGTTGTTTCGCTAAGAGCACAGGGTTGCGTCCGGGTAGCACCATCACACTCATGCCGAATTTCAATTTCTTTGTGCGTGCTGCAGCGACCGACATTGCCACTACTGGGTCGGGTGCTTCGGCGCCAATGCGTTCACTCACCCACAAGCTGTCGAACTTTAAGTCTTCAAGGGCGTCAACAACATCGAAAAAAGATGTGTCGTTCAGATGTGTGCGTACACCGAGACCGTAGCCAATGCGAACTTTCATGGGAGCACGATATTCGTGATAATGCTGGCGGTTCCAGTTGTCATGGAAATGAATGGTGAATGGTCGGTGTTGAGGCTAAGCACAGTGCCACACCGCTTGGCCATGATGCGCTGGTGGTTGGGGTGCACAGCCTGGTCTTGCTCGCACACCACATACGTGCTGGGCAAAGTTTTCCAAGGTGCTCCACTTGCTGGCTGCCCAAGAGTTGCCAAGGGTTGCGGCGAGAGTCGCGCAATTGCAGCATCGCTCACATTGGTGGGGCAGCAGCCATAGAGCGCATCGTGAGCCTTTGTGCAGTCGAGTACCAGGGTGGCGCCGCTAGCGCCATCGGGCCCGGGCAAAATTGCAGCATTGAGCAAAGCATTTTCTGGAGGAAGCGAAGCGGCAAGCTCGCCCACACTTTCACCCGTATCTAGGCAAAATGCGGTGAGGTACAAGAGGTGTTGTACCGGTGCGGTTGTTGAGTCGCGCAAAATGTGGGCAGCTTCACCAATGACCCCACCACCATATGAATGACCCACAAGCACAACGGGTCGCCCAATTTTGAGAGCAATATCGGCAACATGCTGAGCATCGCCGTGCATGTCAGACAGTGGCAGTGTAGATGCCCCATGGCCTGGTAAATCGATGGCTAAAGAAGCAATTCCGTGTTGATCGAGTTCACTTTGGAGCGCTGCCCAGCACCAAGCACCGTGCCAAGCACCATGTACAAGCAGCACCAATGGCCGTAAAACTGTGTTGGAGGTTTCCATATCTGCCATCGTAGTAACCGTGCCAGACCAGTTTGACCCCCGTGCCCTTGATCCGCTCTCACAATTTCGCCTCGACGGCAAAGTTGTCTTAGTGACCGGGGCCTCTTCAGGCTTAGGTGTGCGCTTTGCACGCGTGTTGCATGCAGTGGGTGCTCAGGTGGCAATTTCCGCTCGCCGCGCCGACCGTCTTGAAGCGCTTGCCGCTGAATTGCCTGGTGTACTTGCTGTGCCTGGCGATGTGGGAATAGCGAAAGATCGCGAGCATCTTGTTGCCACGGTGGAAAAGCATTTCGGACGTATTGACGTGTTGGTGAACAACGCTGGCATTTCGCGTACTGGTGGCATTGAAGTAGAGACGTTGGAAACCTTTGAAGATGTCTTGCAAGTAAACACAACGGCTGTGTGGCACCTGTGCAAATTGGCAGGTGTAGGAATGGTGGAACGCAAAAGTGGATGCGTCGTGAACATTGCCTCCATGCTGGGCCTTGTTGGAGCAACGCCCATTAAGCAAGCGAACTATTCAGCAAGCAAGGGTGCAGTCATCAACTTGACGCGTGAACTTGCTTTGCAGTGGGCGCGCAAGGGCATTCGTGTGAATTCACTGTGCCCAGGCTGGTTTGAAACAGAAATGACTGCCGGTATGGAAAGTGATGAAGGCAGTCAGCGTTACATCACCACAAACTCACCAATGCCACGCATGGGCTTTGCTCATGAACTCGATGGCGCTCTGCTCTTTTTGGCAAGCGATGCATCGAGCTTTATGACAGGGCAAAACGTTGTTGTTGATGGCGGCTGGACCGCGCGTTAAATACTTGGCGTAAGGTGCGCCCACGGCGCAGCAGTTTCTATTTGTGCAGCTAAGCGAATGAGAATGTCTTCGCGACCATATGCACCAACAAGTTGCACACCTACTGGCAGTCCGTCACCAGACATATGCAATGGCAAACTGATTGCAGGTTGCCCAGTGGTGTTGAACTGTGCGGTGAAGCCCATCCATTCGCCGGCAATTTTGAGTGGGGCCATGGGGTCTGCAGGGTTGTTCGCAGAAACACCAATAGCGAGTGGTGGGGCGGCGAGTGTTGGTGTGAGCAAAATATCCCAACCATCTTCCCACCATTGCTGCACGGCGCGTCGATACACGCCGTTGTCGTTAATGGCGAGTGCATAGTCGAGAGCGCTTACTTTCGATGAGTACTCGGCCATCACCCAGTTCACTAACTCAACATCATTATTTGTTACTTGACGGCCCAACATGTCAGAAATGCTTTGACGACTCGTTGCCATGTTTGTTGACCATAAGGTCATGAACCGGCCGCCCGCCTTGGGGTCGTTAATAGCTGCAGGAAACGCAAGTTCTACGTGGTGCCCAAGAGATTCCAGTAATTGGGCAGCGTTGGTCACTGCAGTGACGCACTCGGGGTGAATGGCGCTGCCATTGAAATGCGATTGAACAAAACCAATGCGCAATTTCCCGGGGTTCGCAGTGAGTTCATCGACGTAAGGGCGTCGCGGTGCAGGGGCAATGACGGTGTCACCTACACCTGGGCCATGTACTGCATCGAGCAGTGCTGCAGTGTCGCGCACGCTGCGTGAAACGGCAAGCTCAACGCCGAGGTTAGTTTCCAAACGGGTGGGGCCAACCGAGATGCGACCTTGCGATACTTTCAAACCCACAAGGCCAGAACAAGAAGCAGGAACACGAATGGAGCCACCACCATCGCTGGCGTGTGCAATAGGAACCATTCCTGAGGCAACTGCTGCTGCAGCACCACCACTCGAACCACCCGAAGTGAAGTTGATGTTCCACGGGTTGCGCGTAGCGCCCCATGCTGTTGGTTCGGTAACAGGCAAGCTGCCGAACTCGGGTGAATTTGAACGTCCAAGAAAAACAAGATGCTGCTCTTTGAAGCGCGTTACCAAAGTGGTGTCGGAAGTAGCGATGTAGTTTACTTCTTTGAGCGCCTTGTTGCCTTGCGAAATATGTTGCCCCTCATACATGGTGTGAAGGTCTTTAAGTAAAAAGGGAACACCGGCAAACGCAGTGTTCGGACTTGTTGCGTCGATGTGCTTGGCGAGTTCACGCCCATGAGCGAACCACGGAATGTTGACTGCATTGATGGCGGGGTTTAACTGTTCAATACGGGTAATAGCCGCTTCGGCGAGTTCGCTTGCAGTGACTTCTTTATTGCGTACCAGATCTGCTTGTGCAGTAGCGTCGAGCCAGCGTGTTTCGTGAGCGATATTCCCCATAAAAACGTTCTAGCACGTTTGCCTCACCCGCTAGTCTGCCAAGACTGTGTCTCACGCTGCTTCTCCATCAACACCTCAGGAGTTGACCACTCGTGATGTTGTTCGTGTGCCTGCTGTGCGCAACATGCTCATTTATTCCACCGCGTTGTACACGGGGTTGATGCTTCAAGCAGCAGTTCTCGGCAAGCAGGTGTACGACATGACGGGAAGAGAAATCGATATTGGCTGGATTGGCCTTTTGGAGTTCTTGCCAGCAGCATTTCTTGTTTTAGTAACGGGAATGGTGGCCGACAGATTCCAGCGGAAGAAAGTTGCCATGTTGGGAATAGTTGGCGAACTTGTTTCAGCACTTGCGCTCATGTTTTATGCCCGCACAAATCCCACGGCTGTTGCGCCCATCTTCTTCATTACTTTTCTCTATGGAGTGTCGCGCGCCTTCATTGCACCTGCAGCACGTTCCATTTGGCCAATGGTTGCGCCACCAGGCGGATTACCTGCAGTGGTGGCGCTGTCGTCGGCAACATGGACCGGAGCAGCCATTCTTGGCCCCGCGTCTTCGGGGCTGCTGTACAGCGTTGATCCATGGGTCGCATACGCCGTTGCATCGGGGCTGATATTTATCGGCCTCTTGAGTTTGATGCGTGTCAAAACAGGGCAAGCGGCAACGGTAGAAAATCGCGAGCGACCAACGCTGCACGATGCTCTAGAAGGTTTGCGCTTCATTCGTCGTACCCCCATTTTGTTGGCGGCAATTTCACTCGACCTCTTTGCAGTGCTCTTTGGAGGGGCCATTGCGCTGCTTCCTGTTATTGCTGAAGAGCATTTGCATGTGGGCGATGTTGCTTATGGCTGGTTACGAGCAGCGGCGGGAATTGGCGCTGCTGGTGTTGCTCTGTTTTTGGCATTTCACCCTGTTCGACGAAACATTGGTCGCTTGTTGTTTTTTGTTGTTGCAACCTTTGGTATTGCAACGGTCGTATTGGGTCTCACAGGTAGCTACCTTGTGGCGTTCATCGCTGTCCTTGTATTGAGTGGTGCCGACATGGTGAGTGTGTTCATTCGCGGTTCCATTGTTCCACTCGTGACCCCCGACGATAAACGCGGTCGTGTACTGGCTGTAGAAAATGTCTTTATTGGCGCTTCCAATGAACTTGGCGCATTTGAGTCGGGAGTCGCTTCACAAGCATTTGGTGCGCCGGCTGCCGTGGTTGGTGGTGGGGTTGCCACTGTTGGCATCGTGGGCATCTTCTGGTTCCTCTTTCCTTCGTTGCGCAAAATTGACAGGTTTAGTGACCTGCAAAGAGATGACAATTCTGAAGAGCAACTGTGACCTAAATTGGGTGTATGCCAAAAGCAATTGAAAAACCCAGCAAAGTGGTGAAAGAGTTCCGTGAGTTCATCGACCGCGGCAACGTGGTGGAAATTGGCGTTGCCTTTGTGATGGGTGCAACTTTCAAAACTATCATCGATGCCTTTGCTGGTGACGGTAAAGACAACCAAGGCATCTTGGGTGGAATTCTTGGGGCAATTTTTGGCGGGCAACAGCCAAATTTCAACGATAAGGGTCTCACTCTCAACGGAAGTTTCTTGCCGTTTGGAACCTTGTTGTCGGCGGTCATCAACTTTTTGCTTGTTGCGTTTGTGATGTTCACCATCGTGAAGTTGTACAACAAGTTTCGTACAGCAGCTGCGGTTCCCTCTGCAAATGACCTTTTAGCGGAGATTCGTGACGAATTACGCAAAAGTAATGGCACTAGTCACCCGTAATTGACTTGCTTTTCGGAACTTTTGGCGGTGGACTAGAACTCTGATGTTGAACCGCAAGCGCCTCCCCGTTTTTCTCGCAACAGCGTTTCTTGCTGTGGGAGTTTCAGCATGTTCGTTGGTGTCGAGTGATGGTAGCGGGGGAGAACTCGACGGTGTGGGTCGTATTCCCGGTAACGACTTTGTTGGTGTCGCTACATTGCCGCCCAACCTTGCATCAGATGTGAAGTTTCCAAAACTTGAGGGTGCGGTTTTAGGTTCTGTTGCCCAGGGAAATAACTTGCTCATGATTGGCGACTCCATCATGGCGTCAATTTCAAAGCGCTACGGAAATGAAGCATGTGGTCTCATGGTTCCACAAGGTTGGAACGTTGCTCTTGAAGCAGAGGCTGGTCAGTTCGCTGAGTTTGCCGGAAAAGTACTTGACCGTCGCTGGAGTGAGGGCTGGGATGCGGTTGTGATTGGTCTTGGTTCCAACTACGACGGCAATAAAGAGCGCTATCGCACGGCGATGGAAAAAGCCATTGCCCGAGTTTCTCCATTGCCTATCCTTCTTGTGAATACCACGGAGTTCCGCAGTAAGCAAGCAGAAGTAAATGCCATTATTGAAGAGCTTGTTGCCGCGAATGAAAACATTACGTTGCTTGACTGGCGAACCATTTCGGCAAATCGTTCATTGCGGTCAAACGATGGCATTCACCCCAGCCCCGATGGCCGTATAGTTCTTGCAACAGCTATTGCGCGAGCAGTAGGTGTGGCGCCAACTGCTCCGGGTGACTGCATGAAGGTCTACTTCCAAGACGATTCGCGGGTATTGCAAGGCGTGATGCCCACCACAACAGCCCTCGGTGTGGACGTTTCAACATCTTTGGCAAGCGATACCACCACGGCACCCGAACCAGTGGTAACCACGAGTCTTGCTGTAGCAACAACCGTGGCTACAGTGCCTGCAACAACGATTCCTGTCGCTACAACTGCTGTTGTTGTTGCAACGACAATTCCCATGCCAACGAGTGCCGTACCTGCGGGTTAAAACGAAAGTCACGCTGCCTATTTGGAATGGTGGTTGTTACTGAGCGCGAGGGGTGACACGATAGGTCGGTGCTTCAAGTCAATGCCATCACCGTTGAAATAGGCGGCAAGACCATTGTTGAAGACGCAACCTTCACGGTCATGCCGCGCGACAAGGTGGGCCTTGTGGGCCGCAACGGTGCAGGCAAGACCACACTGTTCAAAACCCTCGGCGGCGACAACGACCCCACAAAGGGAAACATTTTGCGAAAAGGTGGCTACGGCTACTTATCGCAAGATCCACGAGCTGCCGGACAATTCGACGGACGACTCGCGGTCACCCATATTTTGTCGGGGCGCAACATTGACGAAGACCTAACGCGTTTAGAGAAGTTGCGCATTGGCATGGAAGAAAACGCGAGTGAAGTAAACATTCGCAAATACACCAAGGCTGAAGAACTATTTCGCGACAAAGGTGGATACTCAGCCGATAGCGAAGCACGTTCCATTGCGGCGGGTTTGGGGCTCAAGCCCGACCGTCTCGATTTGCAACTTGGAGTTCTTTCTGGTGGAGAGCGTCGGCGAGTAGAACTCGCGCGTATTTTGTTTGCCGGCAGCGACATGTTGTTGCTCGATGAGCCCACCAACCACCTTGACGTTGACGCAAAAAACTGGTTGCTCAACTTTTTACGCCAATATCGCGGCGCTCTACTAGTTATTAGCCACGACCTTGAATTGCTCGATGAAGCAATTACTCGTGTGCTGCACCTCGACCGCCCGGGCGAAGATGAAGTGGGCACCTTGGTGGAGTACAAGGGCACATATACGCAATACAAAACTTCACGTGCCGATGACGAGCGTAGAACGGCAAAGAAAGCCGCAATGGAGTCGAAAGAAATTGACCGCTTGCAAACCTTGGTCGACCGCTTTGGAGCAAAAGCAACAAAAGCAAGCATGGCGCACAGCATTGAAAAACGCATTGACCGTATGGAGTCAACTCGCACAAAGGCCGGTGCGAAAGATCGCGTTATGAAAGTGAAGTTTCCCGACCCGCCACAAGCTGGTGAAACGGTCATCACCGTCAGCCATTTGTCGAAGGCTTACGCAGGGCCACCTATTTTTGAAGATGTATCTTTCGATTTGGGCAGAGGTGAGCGACTGCTTATATTGGGTCTGAATGGCGCTGGTAAAACAAGCTTGTTGCGTATTTTGGCTGGTGAAACTGAAGCAAACCTCGGCAACTTTGAGTTTGGGTACAAAGTGCAAATGGGTTATTACGCCCAAGAGCACGACAATCTCGACCCGCATGCCAACCTCATCGACCACATGCGTAAAGAGGCTCCTCCACAGTTGGCGCTCACAGAAACACAACTACGTGGCTACCTGGGCATGTTTGGGCTTTCAGGAACCAAAGTGTTCCAAGAATCTGGAACGCTCTCGGGTGGAGAAAAAACTAAACTTGCTCTTGCCATGTTGATGGTGGGTCGCAACAACTTGCTCTTGCTCGACGAACCAACAAACAACCTCGACCCTGCGAGTCGCGAGTCGATTGCCAACTCACTTTCCGATTGGAAAGGCGCAATCATTTTCGTGAGCCACGACCCCGAATTTGTTGAGCGTCTCTCGCCAACCAAAGTGCTTTTGCTTCCCGACGGCGAAGTGGACTACTTCAATAAGTCGTGGCTCGACCTCGTGAGCCTCGCCTAGGGGTATTCATTGCTCTGAGAGTGATACGGTTTCGCTCATGAAAATAGGAATTTTTGGTGGAGCAGTAGCTAGTGGAACCCTCAATGACATTGTGGTCGAGGCACGAGCAGTAGAACAAGATGGTTTTGCCAGTTATTGGGCGCCACAGTTATTCGGCCACGATACTCTCACCGCTCTTGCAGTTGTTGGGCGAGAAGTTCCGCGCATTGAACTTGGCACAGCAGTAGTGCCAACCTACCCACGCCACCCCATGATGTTGGCTCAGCAATGCCTCACTGTGAACGCGGCGGCAAGTGGCAGGTTGTGCTTGGGAATAGGGCTCAGTCACAAAATTGTGATTGAGAACATGATGGGTATGTCATTCGATAAACCAGTACGCCATATGCGTGAATACCTCACTGTTCTCACTCAGATTGCACAAAATTCGAAAGTGTCTTTTAGCGGAGACGTGTATTCAGCTCATGCAGAAGTTTCTGTGCCTGGTTCGCAACCATTTTCTGTAGTGGTGGCTGCTCTTGGCGAGCAAATGCTGCGAGTCACAGGCGCACTTGCCGATGGCACTCTTACCTGGTGCACAGGGCCAGCCACATTGTCGTCGCACACCATTCCTACGCTCAACCGTGCAGCCGATGAAGCAGGAAAGCCAACACCACGCGTCATTGCAGCATTGCCGGTGTGTGTTACCGAAGATCGCGCAGGCGCTATAGCTCGCGCATCGCAGGTTTTTGCTATTTATGGCCAACTCCCCAGTTACCGCGCCATGCTCGACCTTGAAGGTGCAGCAGGGCCAGCCGACATTGCCATTGTGGGAAGTGCTGCAGAAGTGTGTGAACGAGTGAGTGCGTTGCGCGACATAGGCGTCACCGACTTTGGCGCTGTGGAATTTGGCGGCAACCCCGATGAAACAGCCGCTACTCGTGCTGCCATGAAGTCACTTTTGTAGGAGGGGTAATGGACTATTCCGGTTATCAATTAGCACGTGTAGAAGTTGTCGATGGCGTTGCTTCAGTTGTCATCAACAATCCACCCATCAATATCTTTGATCTTCCGCTTTATGGCGAGATGGCAAAACTTGCAGGTGAACTTGCCGTCGATAACGACGTGCGCGTAGTGATTTTGAGTTCCGCCAACCCAGACTTCTTTATTCCGCACTTTGACGTGGGTCTCATTTTGCAAATTCCACAAAACTTGCCTACTCCCACTGAACTCAACACATTCACAAAAATGTGTGAAGCGTTCCGCGAAATGCCCAAAGCAACCATTGCGGTTAT
The DNA here is from genome assembly GCA_030726975.1 of Ilumatobacteraceae bacterium. GTDB lineage: Bacteria > Actinomycetota > Acidimicrobiia > Acidimicrobiales > Ilumatobacteraceae > F1-20-MAGs119. Next base: position 16,223 of record JANRCO010000014.1, read on the forward strand.
TGAAGGTCGCATTGGCGGCGGGGGAAGCGAACTAGCGCTGAGTTGCGACATGCGTTTTGCGCTACGTGGTAAAGCAATTTTCAATCAGCCAGAAGTTGCTCTTGGCATCATTCCTGGTGGAAGTGGCACCGTACGCCTGTCGCGTTTAGTGGGCCGTTCGCGGGCACTAGAAGTGGTGCTTGGTTGTGACGATATCGACGCCGATACTGCTGAACAATGGGGTTGGGTCAACCGAACATTCAACGCAGATGAGCTGTGGCCCTTCGTCAATCGCATGGCACAACGCATTGCGTCTTTCCCGCCAGCAGCGGTGCAAGAAGCAAAGGCTGCAATTTTGCGCAGCGACCACAACATTCACGACGAACTCTTGCAAGAGGCGATTGGTTTCAACAAGTTGCTCGCCGACCCGCGCGCTCAAACTGCAATGCAGAACTTTATGGAACGCGGTGGCCAAACAAGTGCAGGCGAAAAACGCTTAGGTGAGCTCGCAGGCGAATTGGGCTGACGCCCCTTTTTAGTGTTTGTTAATAGTTACAGGGCTTGGCTGGTACGGCTTGTTCACTAGGTCGAAGAAGTCGTTTCCTTTGTCATCAACAACAATGAACGCTGGAAAATCTTTCACTTCAATTTTCCACACTGCTTCCATGCCGAGCTCTGCGTATTCCAACACTTCAACTTTGGTGATGCAATCTTGAGCAAGACGCGCAGCGGGGCCACCGATTGAACCTAAGTAGAAACCACCGTGTGTTTTGCAAGCATTTGTTACTTGCGCAGAGCGGTTGCCCTTAGCAAGCATGATGAAGCTGCCACCTTGTGCTTGGAACTCATCAACGTATGAGTCCATGCGTCCGGCGGTGGTGGGTCCGAATGAACCCGACGCCATGCCGGTAGGTGTTTTTGCTGGCCCTGCGTAATACACACAAAAATCTTTCATGTATTGCGGCATGCCACCATCAGCATCGATGCGCTCTTTAATTTTTGCGTGTGCAATATCGCGTGCCACCACCATGGGGCCAGTGAGCATGACGCGAGTTTTCACAGGGTACTGCGACAACTTTTTACGAATGTCGCTCATGGGTTGTGTGAGGTCGATTTGCACAACTTCACTGGCAAGTTGGTCTTCGGTAATTTCAGGCAAGAAACGTGCAGGGTCGGTTTCAAGTTCCTCAAGAAAAATGCCTTTGGCGGTAATTTTGCCTACTGCTTGACGGTCGGCACTGCATGAAACTGCAAATGCAACCGGGCAGCTTGCACCGTGGCGAGGAAGACGCACAACACGTACGTCGTGGCAGAAGTACTTGCCGCCGAATTGTGCACCGATTCCTGTTTGTTGGGCAAGTTTCAATACTTTTTGCTCAAGTTCAACGTCGCGAAATGCATGGCCAAGTGCACTGCCAGCCGTGGGGAGCGCGTCGAGGTAACGAGCGCTAGCAAGTTTTGCTGTTTCCACTGCAATTTCTGCAGAGGTACCACCAATAACAACAGCAAGGTGATACGGCGGGCAAGCTGCTGTGCCGAGAGTTTTCATTTTGTCGAACAGCCAAGGCAAAAGTGCCTTTTCATTCAGTAGTGCTTTGGTCTCTTGGAAGAGGTAGCTCTTGTTCGCAGAGCCGCCACCCTTTGCCATGAAGAGAAACTTGTATGCATCGCCATCGACAGCAGAAATTTTGATTTCAGCGGGAAGGTTGTTGCCAGTGTTGACTTCGTCGTACATGTTGAGCGGAGCCATTTGGCTGTAACGCAAGTTGCTCGTGAGATACGTGTTGTAAATTCCGCGGGCAATTGCTTCTTCGTCGCCGCCGCCTGTGAATACGAATTGACCTTTCTTGCCTTTCACAATTGCCGTGCCGGTGTCTTGGCACATGGGCAAAATTCCACCGGCTGAAATGCTTGCATTCTTCAAGAGGTCAAGAGCAACAAAGCGGTCGTTGTCGCTTGCTTCGGGGTCATCCAAGATGTTGGCGAGTTGTTGTAAGTGGCTGGCGCGCAAGAGGTGAGCAATGTCGCGCATCGCTGTGCTTGTGAGCAGTGTGATGGCACTTGGCTCAACTCGAAGAAAGGTTCCTGCGGGAGAATCGAAGGTAGAGACACCCTCGTTTCCGAGGTAGCGGTAAGTAGTGGTGTCGGGGCCGAGGGGGAAGATCTCGGTGAAGTCAAAATCAGCCATGCCTCTACGGTAGGGGCTAGAGGTCTACTCGCGCACGTTTGGATTGGCTGGCCATGAGTGTTTGGGGTAACGCCCGGCCATTTCCTTGCGCACTTCAGCCCACGAGCCCGCCCAAAAAGCGGGCAGGTCGCTCGTCACTTGCACCGGACGTTGAGCAGGCGAGAGGAGCTCAACTACCAGTGGAACGGCACCAGCGCCAATACAAGGGTGGATGGTGACGCCATAGAAGGCCTGAACGCGTGCAGTGATGCGTGGAGGCTCATCGCCTCGATAGGCAATGGTGAACTCGGCGCCGTTGTTCAGTGTGACGCGTTCGGGGGCCAGGGCATCGAGCTCACTTCCGAGGTGCATGGGGAGCCCACTGCGCAAAATGAGCGCTACGTTCAGTGCTTCAAGGTCGCTGCGCGATGTGCACCCTGCAAGGTATGGCTCAAGCCATTCATCGAGGCTGGCAAGCAAGTTCTTGTTGCTCCAGTCGGGCCATTCGTTATTGCGTGAATGAAGAAAAGAAACACGTTGGCGCAACGAGATGGCGTTGTCGTTCCAAGTGAGTGCTTGCAAACTCGTTGCACGAATGCGCTCAATGAGTGCGGCTGTTGTTTGCTCGCTTGGTTCTGGCTTTTGACGCACAGTGCGTAGGCGCATGCCGTCGAGCTTCCATTCAATATGACGTATGAGGTCGTTTCGTTCACGGTCCCATACAAGTTCATTGCTCACCGTCATGTGCTCGGCGAGTTGATCGGTGATGTCTTCTTGCGAGATTGATGCGGCAAGGCGAATACGGCTGTTCTTTCGATCGCCATCGAGGTCGGCGGCAACAAGAAATTGCTCATCGGCGAGATGTGCATTTTTTGGCATCCATGCTGCAGCACCACTGCGCAATTGAAATTGACCGCCAGCAGTTTTGCGCACAGCGAGCCAATCGGGATACGCGCGCAAGAGAAGCTTGCCGGTTTCATGAACCACAACCGATTCACTTGAACTATTCGACCCGTGCACGCGGTTGGCTCTGCTCAATAAATCGCGGGCCTGGTCGCGCACGCGAGCACTTGCACGACGATCAATGCGGTCGTCACTGCTCATTCCATCAACGCACTCAATGCGCCATGCCAGGTCTTCAGGAACGTTGTCGCGTAGTCCGCGAACAATGTCGCGTTCTTCAAGCAAGCAGGCAAGTAAACATGCTGTCCACATTTCTTGTGGTGTTGCACTCATCACCATTGCTCCCAGACGAGGGTGCAGAGGAAGCGAGAGCATTTTCTTACCGAGTTCGGTAATGGTGCCTTCGCTGTTGAGAGCACCAATGAGGGTGAGCAACGTGCGTCCTTTTTCAAATGCCGCTGCAGGCGGGGTGTCGAGAAAGGCAAGGTCCCGAACATCAACTCCCCATGCGGCGAGTTCAAGAGCAACTTGAGCTAGGTCGACTTGCAAAATTTCTGG
>JANRCO010000014.1:19839-43550 GCA_030726975.1 Ilumatobacteraceae bacterium
GCCATTGCCGAGTCGCCCCGAGCGACCTGCACGTTGGTGGGCACTTGCTTGGCTGATATTGACCGTGGTGAGGCGCGTCATGCCAGTACGAGGGTCGAACCGCGGTGCACGAGCAATGCCCGAGTCAATAACTACACGCACGCCATCGACAGTGAGTGAGCTCTCGGCAATATCGGTGGAGAACACAATGCGCCGTCGTCCCGGTCGACTGGGGGCGAGTGCCGCATCTTGTTCCTCTAAGGAAAGAGCACCAGCAAGCGGGAAGAGATCAACGGCCCCTTCGGTAACAGTTTCAGTTGCGGTAATAGCGCGGCGAATTTCGCCAATGCCTGGCAAGAAAACCAAAATATCGCCTTCGGTTTCGCGCAGTGCACGAACAACAGTGGTTGCAACTTTGTTTTCGAGCCGTTCGTCGTCGCGGCGTTGACCTTTGCGTACCGTTGGTGAGCGCCACCAATGCACTTCAACAGGAAAGAGTGTGCCGGTAGAAGAAATCACCGGTGCAGGTTCGCCTGCAGCGCTTCCCAAATAGTTGCACCACCTATCGGTATCGGGGGTTGCCGACATCAGCAAAATGCGTTGTTGAGACCCCAAAGACTCTTGAGCATGAAGCAATAAGGCAAGGCCGAGGTCACCAGGCAAGTTGCGTTCGTGTACTTCATCGAAAATGACGATGCCCACATTGGGAAGGTCGGGGTCGCTTTGTAAGCGACGCGTGAGCACGCCTTCGGTGAGAACTTCAATACGGGTGTTTGGCCCAATCACGCGTTCATCGCGTGTTTGATAACCAACAGTGTCGCCAACTTTTTCGCCCAGCATGTGCGCCATGCGTCGTGCTGCGGCACGTGCAGCAAGTTTGCGTGGCTCGAGCATCACGATGCGTTCATTTGGTAGAAGCCACGAGGTTTCTAAAAGGCGTAGCGGAGCAAGTGTTGTTTTGCCCGAACCAGGAGGCGCTACAAGAACGGCGCGACGCGCGTTAAAGAGCGCAGATGAAAGTTGAGAGACACACTCTTCGACGGGAAGGTCGGTGAGTGGAAGTGTCACACAAGAGCCGGCGTGCCAGCGTACGGACTGGGGTCTTTCGGACCAGGAATGGTGGGCTGTGACCATGAAGTGGTGGTGGCAATTTTTGCTGCCACTTCACGCCACTGCACTGGGCGCCATCCTTCGGCTGCGGCGCCGATGGATAGATCACTTTGAATGAAAACAAATGCGGGGAGTTGTGCAAGACCAAGTTGACGCACTGCTTCACGAGTGGGGTCGGCAAAGGTAAGGAACTCTGTGGCGAGTGGTCCGAGGAATTGCTTTGCCTCGTCGGCGCTTGCAGTAACAATGAAATTCACGCGCACTGCTGCTCCCATGAAACTGCGCAAAACACGTGCTGCGGTATCGAGGATCCACGAGCTTTCATTGGTGTACGGGTCGATGACCACTGTTGCCATATGGAAGGTGGTCAGCCATTCATTGAGGGTCTGGCTGTCTCCAGCGACGGTGGTGAGAACAAGATCTGGGGAAGGGGTAGTTGCCACAGGTGAAACGGTAGCAAGTTGGCACTACCTTGGTGTAAGTGCATCCCATAGAACACCTGAGGTATTTGGCACGTGCCGGGCATGTTGACGCCCCCGACCTCGTTTTGGAAACCGCTTCAGCCCTCTCTGGGCTCGTCCTCGACCCCGCAAGCGTTGTGGTCACCACTCGTCGCATTGTGGAGCGTCACCCCCTGTGTGGGCCCTTGTGGTGGCTGTGTGCACACGTGGTCACCGCTAGCGAGCCATATGAAGTGCTGCGCGACTGTGTTGATGAGGTACACGACGATAGGACCGCCGAACATCTTGCCGCAGAGATCACTGAAGGTGCCATGGTCTGCGTTGACGGGTGGTCGTTCGATGTTGCGCATGCTCTTGCCATTGCCGGAGCAACGAGCGGCCTTGAGGTATGTGTTGTCGATGGCGATAACGGCGCCGATCACATGATTCGCGTTTTGGAGCGCCTCGAGATTCGGGCGCATCTCGTCAACGCATCGCATGGAGCCATTGCAGCAGCAAATGCCGATGCGGTGTTGTTGTCGGCATATGCAACTGGCTCTATGAGTGCGTGGTGCAGTGCGGGCTCACTGGCCTTGGCGAGCGCTGCGTATTGTGCCGAGAAGCCAGTGCTGCTGTCGGCAAGCGTGGGGGCAAGGTTGCCCGATGTTTTGTTCGCGGGCATTGTGCAAGATCTCGATCGCCAAATATCGCAGCGCCGTGAGGTGCGTGCATGGCACCGTCAAGCAAGTGAAGTGCCCTTCGGGTTGTGCAAGGCAATTGTGGGCAGCGACGGGGTGCACGATGTTGCGGCATTGCCGGCTCATGGCATATCGGCACAGTGCCCACCTGCAGTTGAACTCCTCACGCGATCAGCAATTTAAGATAGTGAAAAGCAACTGAAAGAGAGTCACATGGGCGAGAGCGTTTCATTCAAAAGCAATGGCGGAACCTGCAGCGGTTACCTGGCGAGCAATGCTGCAAATGCATCGGCTCCTGGTGTTGTGCTCATTCAAGAGTGGTGGGGTCTTGTGCCACATATTTGTGACGTTGCCGATCGTTTGGCGGCGGAAGGTTTCACAGTGCTTGCTCCCGATCTTTACAACGGCGAGTCGAGCACTGAACCCGATGAAGCGGGCAAGTTGATGATGGGTTTAAACCTGCAACACGCAGCGAAAGACATGAGCGGAGCTGTTGACTTCCTCCAAGAAAAAACTGGTCGCACCAAAGTGGGTGTTGTTGGTTTTTGCATGGGCGGCGGTCTCACATTGGCCCTCGCGTGCCAGCGTCCCGACGCAGTTGCTGCAGCTGCTCCTTTCTACGGTGTCATTCCTTGGCCAGAAGCACAGCCCAATTGGGATGCACTTACCGCGGTTGTAGAAGGCCATTATGCAGAAAATGATGCATTTGCCTCGCCTGAAATGGCAAAGGCTCTTGAAGAAGACCTGCGCAAGCGTGGGAAAAACGCCACGTTTCACGTGTACGCCGGTACCGACCACGCGTTCTTCAACGATGAGCGACCTGAGGTGTACAACGCTGAGGCTTCGAGCACGGCGTGGGCACGCACGCTTGCATTGTTTCGCGCGAATTTGTAACTGAGTTAGTTCAATGCAGCAATTGCGTCGGCAATTGCAATGGCACGCTGTGCATTGGCAACGTGCAAGTTTTCAATCATCTTGCCATCGAGTTGAACAACGCCCTTGCCGGCGGCAAGCGCTTCATCGAACGCCGCAATGACCTTGCGTGCATGCTCAACTTCAGCTTCACTTGGTGCCCACACGTCGTTGGCAATAGCAACCTGGTCGGGGTGAATGAGGGTTTTTCCGTCGAAGCCCATCTCCATACCTTGAACACATTCCTCGCGGAACGCATCGGCATCTTTGATGTTGTTAAACACGCCGTCGATGATGGGCTTTCCTGCTTCGCGTGCTGCAAGAAGAGCGGTGGCCAGATGCGAATAAAGCGGAGCACGACCAGGTATTTGTGCAGCGCGTAGTTCTTTGGCAAGGTCATTTGTGCCCATTACCAAAACAGCAACGCGTGGGTGAGCCGCAATGGCGCGTGCGTCGAGGATGGCAGTTGGAGTTTCAATCATTGCCCAAATGAGAATTTCCTTTGGTGCTCCTGCTGCATCTAAGTGGCGCGATACCTCGTCGAGAGTTTTGACATCGCTCACCTTGGGAATCACAATTGCCGACACGCATGCTTTGGCAGCAGCGGCAATATCGGCTGCACCCCATGGGGTGTCGAGGCCATTGCAGCGAATGGTGATTTCGCGCTTGCCGTATTCGCCCGATGAAGCTGCCTTCACTGCATTTTCACGTGCTGCATCTTTCGAGTCGGGTGACACTGCATCTTCGAGGTCGAAAATGAGCGCATCGGCAGAGATGCCTTTTGCTTTTTCTAGTGCCCGCTCATTTGCGGCAGGCATATAGAGAACAGAGCGGCGAGGGCGAAGAGCAGACATTGCAATAATCCTTTTACTGAGAAATTTTAATAGCCATAGAGCGAAGCAAGATGTGGGTCGCGAGCAGCAAGCTGCTTGGCGAGTTCAACAACCACTTTGCATTGTTTAACAGAAGCATCATCTTCCATTTTTCCATCGAGCATGATGGCGCCAGTGCCGTCGCCCATTGCGTCGATAACGCGTTGAGCTTGAAGAACATCTTGCGGGCGTGGGCTAAAGACGCGCTTTGCGATATCGATTTGTACAGGGTGCAAACTCCACGCACCAACACAACCGAGCAAGTAAGCATTGCGGAACTGGTCTTCGCAAGCTACGACGTCTTTGATGTCGCCAAATGGGCCATAGAAGGGCAAGATGCCATGCATTGCACACGCATCGACCATGCGGGCAATGGTGTAGTGCCAGAGGTCTTGTTGGAATACTTCGCGCGGTGCATCGGGTGCATCGGGGTTCGGGTCTTTGCGCACCACATAGTCGGGGTGTCCGCCACCCACACGTGTGGTTTTCATGCGGCGGTTTGCTGCAAGGTCTGCTGGCCCGAGTGAGAGGCCCTGCATGCGCGGTGAAGCGCCACAGATTTCTTCCACGTTGGCGACGCCTCGCGCAGTTTCTAAAAGTGCATGAACCAAAATAGGGCGCTTCAACCCAGCGCGAGCTTCAAGTTGTGCAAGCAAGCGGTCGACATAGTGAATGTCTTCTGGGCCTTCCACTTTAGGAATCATGATGACATCAACTTTGTCGCCGGCTTGGGTGACGATGTCGGTGACGTCGTCTAAGAACCAAGGAGAGTCGAGGCTGTTGACGCGTGTCCACAACTGCGTGTCGCCCATGGGCATGGTTTTAGCCACATGAATGAAGCCGGCGCGAGCAGCTGCCTTGTCGGCCATCGGAATGGCATCTTCTAAGTTGCCGAGCAGAATGTCGACATTAGGAATGGTGTCGGGAAGCTTGGCCACCATTTTTTCAATTTGCGGTGGGAAGAAGTGAATGACACGACTGGGGCGGAACGGAATCTCGCGCACGGGCTGAGGAGCACCAACGGCGAGAGGTTTGAAGAAGTCTTTAGCACTACGCACGCCCTAATGGTAGGGCTTCGCACCGAACAACACGAATTATGAGGTGCGGGGAGGCAATAAACGCCTAATCTGACTCAGTGCCACAACCTCAATTAGCCAGCGGAAATTTCGATGCAGTCCTCTTTGATGCTGGTGGCGTATTGGTGCTGCCTGACCCAACAGTTCTCGGGCCTTTGCTCCACTATTACGGCGGGTCGCAAGATCACGATGTGCATGCTCGTGCTCACTACGCCGGCATGGCGGCAAAATCGGCCAGCACTGCCGGTGAAAACGATTGGACTCATTACGACGAAACTTATTTAGAGACCGTCGGCGTGAAAGATGCAGTGCGAAAAGAAGCACTTGAGGTATTTGGCAAAGTGAAAGGTGTGGCCAACTTGTGGCGTCACCCCACTGCCCATGCTCGTACGGTGTTGCAGTCACTGCACGACAAATCGGTACCTATAGGCATCGTGAGTAATGCGAGCGGTCAAATTGAGGCGACACTTGCGCAGAGCGCTATTTGTCAGGTGGGCGAAGGTGAGTTCGCCCCAGTGCGCTTTGTCATCGATAGCCACATTGTGGGAATACAAAAACCAGATCCGCGCATTTTTCACATTGCGTTGCAGAAACTGCCCGACATTGACCCTGCACGTATTTTGTACGTGGGTGACTCGCTCATTATGGACGTTGGCGGAGCGCGAGGCGCTGGGCTTGTGCCGTGTTTAGTCGACCCATACGGGTTTGCAGAAGGTCACGATGTTATTCGCATTGCGTCGCTCACTGAACTTTTGACTGTGTTTTGAAAATTAGTTTTTCGCAGCGTCAATGAGCTGACGAGCAATTACTTTCAAGCACAGAGTTTCATCGGCGCCTTCAAAAATGGAAAGCACTCGCGCGTCTACAAAGAGACGGCTCACGGAGTATTCCTCGGCATAGCCAAAGCCGCCATGAATTTGCATTGCTTCGCGTGATACCCATTCGGCGGCCTTACATACGTAAGCCTTCACCATGCTTGCTTCCATGGTGCCTTCACCCTTTGCCATGAGCTTGGCTACTTCGTAGCTGAACTGGCGACTTGCCTGAATAATGGCGGTCATGCGGCCCAACTTCACTTGGGTGAGTTGGTACTCGGCAACGTTCTTGCCAAAGACCACGCGGTTATTGGCGTAGTCGTAAGCGGCTTCGTAAGCAGCCTGCATGAGACCAACGGCTCGAGCTGCAGTTTGCAAGCGGCCATTTTCAAAACCTGCCATTTGATAATAGAAACCCTTACCAAGACCACCCTCAAGACCAATGAGGTTCTCTGCTGGCACAAACCAGTTATCGAGTGCAATTTCATAAGAGTGCATACCGCGATAGCCAATGGTGTCGATGGGGCGACCTTCCATTTTTCCACCCTCGTCTTGCGAGAACATGAAGCCGTGTGCATCGCCGTGAGGCTTTGGCACAATGAACAAGCTCAGACCTTTGTGGCCAAGGCTGCGGTCGGTGCTGGTGCGTGCGAGCAACATGAGAACGTCGGCGCGTGCCCCAAAGGTGCACCATGTTTTCACGCCATTAATGCGCCAGCCCTTGCGACCATCTGGTGCTTCGCCTGGTGTAGCAGTTGTTTTGACGCCTGCTACGTCGCTACCGAAGTCGGGTTCAGTTACTGCAACAGCAGCGAGCACTTCTGCGCTGGCAAGTTTCGGCAACCATTCCATCTTTTGCTCTTCGGTGCCGCCCTTCATGAGCGCACGAGCGAGAATTTCGGGGCGGGTAATGAGCGAGCCACCAATGCCGAGTGAACCACGTGACAATTCTTCAGTTGCAATGACGTTGCCCATGTATTCGCCATCGCCACCTTCGCTGTAGCCACCGTATTCGGCAGGAATTGATAATCCGAAGGCACCCATGTCTGCGAGACCGGAAATGATTGCTTCGGGAACGTCTTCATTGAAGCGGTGCACGTGTTCTGCGCGCGGTGTTATTTCCTTGTTGGAAAAGGCACGGAAAGTGTCTTGCACCATTTCAAAGTCTGAATCAAGGTGACGCGGACCTTGTGTGCTTGCGAGCGACGCTAAGAATTCTGGGTCGCGGAACGTTGCAACGAAATCGTGTGCGTGTGCAAGATCGGCTTGGTTAACGCCCCACAGTTTTTCACGACCAATGAGGCGCGTAATGAGGTCGTGCACCATGTCGGCGGTAAACGCGCATGCAAGCAGACCTTCAGCGTTTCCTTTGGCGCCGTAGTCGAGCATTGAGCGTGCGGTTTCAACAGCCGATGCTGCGTGTGCGAGGTCGTAAGCAAGAACTTGTTGCACATCGGGTCCACCAGTTGCGGCGAGTGTGCGTACACCTTTGCCCACCATGGCGCGGGCCGTTTCAATGATGGCGGCGGCGGTTTGCAGATCGGGGGTGGGGGATGCGGTCGTGCTTGTCATGACTTGAAACGCTAGTGAGGAAATTGATGCTGTGTCTCACTGCGCGCGCGATTTCTGCCTAATGTCACAGCATCTAGACTGAGGAGATGGGGGAAACACAGGCTTTTGGTGAGCCACTCATCCCTCCCGCAGCAACGCACGGCGAAACCCATGCTTTGCTGGTGCAATTCAAGGGCGAGATGCTCTTTGAGGCATATGGGTCGGGATACGCCACACCGTGTGGGCCAAACAGCACATTGATTTCCTGGTCGATGGCAAAAAGTATGACCCATGCACTAGTGGGAATGCTGGTGAATGACGGTCTTGTCGACGTGACTGCTCCGGCACCAGTTGCGCAGTGGCAGGGCACTCCTCGCGCGGCTATTTCCTGGCAAGACCTTTTAGAGATGCGTTCTGGCTTGGAATGGGTTGAAGATTACGTAGATGGCGAAAAATCTCATGTCATCGACATGTTGTTTGGCAAGGGAGTTGCCGACCATGGTGCCTATGCCGCAGCGTTGCCACTTGCTGCACCCATCGGAACAGTGTGGAACTATTCGTCGGGAACTACCAATATTCTGTGCCGTTGCATTGGTGACATTTTGTGTCGAGACATTGTTCAAGCAACTGCGCAAGTGCGTGAAGAGCGATTCCTCAACTTTTTATCTACACGACTCTTTGAACCGCTCAACATGTCGAGCGCTATTGCCAAGTGTGATGCTGCGGGAAACTTTGTTGGGTCGTCATTTGTGTATGCAACAGCTCGTGACTTCATGAAGTTTGGAGTGTTCTACATGAATGGCGGAGCTGTTGTTATAGATGGAACGCGCAGGCAACTTCTTCCCGACCATTGGGTGAACCACGCACGAACAGTTGTGGCTAATGATGCGGTAACAGAAACTCAATATGGTGCTCATTGGTGGGTGTGGCCACAATGTGAAAACTCTCTCGTTGCAACGGGATACGAGGGTCAGTACACCGTGGTGATTCCCGAAAAACAGTTGGTAATGGTGCGATTGGGCAAAACCGACACGTCTTTACGCCCAGCGGTGATGCATCAGTTGCAACAGATTGCGTTGAAGGTCACTAACCTATGACAATGCAGTCGAGCGGCGAAGAGCCAAGCAACTCTGCGAGCATCTCCTTAGAGGCAGCGGCGAACAAGCGCAAGGTGTGGATACGCACGTTGAAGACTGTTGGCTTTGCGGCAGTCATTTACTTTTTTGTTTTTCCGCTTGTTCCCGGATTCCGCCAAGCCTTTAGCGACCTCTTTGAAGTCGATAAGACCATGTTGGTCTTAGGTGTGTTGCTGGAGTTCGCTGGGCTTTTGTGTTACTCGCTTCTCACACGTGCAGCATTGGGCAATGAAGGGCACAAAATGCCGGTGATGCGACTCTTTCGCATTCAACTCAGCACAAAGTCGCTCGGCAGCATCATGCCGGGTGGCAGTGCGGCATCTTCTGCGCTGGGTTACCGACTCCTTACTTTGTCGGGCGTGCAAGGACCCGATGCAGGTTTTGCATTAGCGACCGCCGGCATTGGCTCTGCAGTGATGCTGAACCTCATCTTGTGGGTGGGACTCATTGTCTCTATTCCTATTCGTGGGGTGAACGCGTTGTACGGAGGTGCCGCCATTGTGGGCATTGTGCTGATGCTCGTTGCTGCGGGGCTCATCTTTGGTTTGGTAGAGGGCCAGGGTCGCGCTGAGCGCGCAGTGCGTTGGCTGGCACAGCACGTACGTATTAATGCCGACCATGCGTGTGAGGTCATTCGCCATTTAGGTAACCGTTTGGAAGGCCTCATTGCCGACCGGCAGTTGTTGTGGCGGGTAGCCGGATGGGCGTTAGCAAACTGGCTGTTTGATATGGCTGCACTCTTTGTGTTCCTGAGCGCTTTTGGCGGACACATTGCTATTGACGGACTCATTGTGGCATTTGGTTTGGCAAACGTGATGGCTGTTGTGCCCATTACTCCAGGCGGGCTTGGCATTGTTGAAGGTATCTACATTCCCACCATCGTGGGCTTTGGTTTGTCGCGCAGCTCAGCAACGGTGGGCGTGCTTACTTATCGACTTGCACAGTTTTGGTTGCCCATTCTTGTTGGCGCAGCGTGCTACTTGTCATTGCGGGTTGGCCCTTGGTCGCTCGAAAAGAAAGACCGCCTCAAGCCTTTGCGCAAAGTTGCAGAAGATGCAGTCGGCAGGGGCGAAAGCAACATCGACTGGGTTGAGCGCCATGCTCCGCGCGACCGCACAGGGCAGTACCCATTACCGGCATTACCTGATGATGAATCTGGGCCAATACAAAAGTCATAAACGAAGTTCGGCGCTGCACTTTTGTGAGACGCCTCGAGTGGGTTAGCGTTTCGGTATGACATCTCATGAACGTCCCTTTGGCCGCTGTTTAGAAGACTTCACCGTGGGCGATGTGTATCGCCACTGGCCAGGCAAGACCATTACTGAATATGACGATCATTTGTTTTGCATGATCACCATGAACCATCACCCTTTGCACACCAACGATTGGTTTGCTTCGCAAAGCGTGCAAGGCCGCAACGTGGTTGTGGGCAACTTGGTGTACTCGCTCGTGTTGGGCATGAGTGTTCCCGATGTGAGCGGTGCAGCTATTGCCAACCTCGAAGTGGAAACACTGCAACACAAGTTCCCAACATTTCATGGCGACACCATTCACGCAGAAACACGCGTGTTGGAAATTGCTGAGTCAAAGTCGAAGAACGACCGCGGCATTGTGACGGTAGAAACCAAAGGCTTCAACCAAGATGGTAAGGAAGTGTGTTACTTCCGTCGCCGTGTGATGGTGTGGAAGCGCGCAAATGCACCCGAGCGCACTCGCCCTTACGACGTCAATGCTGCTTGGAACGCATAAACAAGGTTCCTGATCTGCTTTTGCAGTGGGGGATACCTCAACTGCGCAATATGCCATGGCGCGAAACGCAAGACCCATGGCACGTGTTGGTGTCTGAAGTGATGCTTCAGCAAACACATGTGCCACGAGTGCTGCCACGCTTTGAGCGATTTGTTGCTCTCTTTCCCACTCCTCGTGCGTGTGCGGCTGCGCCGTTAGCCGACATGCTGTTGGAATGGCAGGGGATGGGCTACCCGAGGCGCTGTAAAAACTTGCAACTTGCAGCACAAATGATGGTGGAGCGTTTTGACGGCGAAGTGCCCAACACATTGAACGAACTCCTCGAACTTCCTGGGGTGGGCCCGTACACCGCGCGAGCTGTTTTAACGTTTGCTTTCGATGCAGATGTTGCTGTGGTCGACACCAACGTTGCACGAGTGTTAGCGCGCATTTCAGGCAAAGTGTTAAACGCCCGTGTGTCACAAGAACTTGCCGATGAGTGGCTGCCCATAGGTTTCTCGCGTGACTGGAACCAGGTGATGATGGACTTTGGGGCAACGGTGTGCACAGCGCGCAAAGCACATTGTGAGGTGTGCCCTGTGCTTGCTGAATGTGTTTGGAAAGGTGGTGCGAACGGTGAAGTTGACCCGGCAAAGGCCTCGGCATTCACCAGCAAGCCACAGGCAAAGTTTGCTGGCTCAGATCGTCAGGCACGCGGCAAATTCATGAAAGCACTCACGGTGAGTGGAGTAACGCAAGAGCGACTCGCAGCAGTAATGGAAATTGCAGATGAAGAACGTGCTTTGCGACTTGCTCAAGCACTGGTGAAGGAAGGCTTAGTTCAGTACTCCGCAGTGGGGTACTGCATGCCTTCAACTAATCAGACAATTGTGCAGACAATTAAGCAGAAGTGATTTTGCGCAGAATTTCTGGAAAGGAAAGTTCGGCAAGTTCACGCATTTCATCGTCGGTGCGATCTTGAATGGGGTGACCCACAAAGACGCGTGCAATGTCGGGGAATCTGAGTGCTTCTGCTTGTGCAGATGCAGCATTAATGAACTCACTTGAGGCGACAAAGAGCGAAGGCACTCCACGAAGTTCTAAGTCTGCGATGTCGTGCACACTGCACGACGTGCAACTGCCTCAATCGGCTAGTGCTTCGATGACCACGTTGCACTGAATTGATATTTCATGGCGTAGGTCGGGGGGAGCAGGTTTGGTGAAAGTGGGTTTGCGAAAGCGCAAGACCTTTGCGCCCTCTGCAACAAAAAGTTCTTCTAGGCGGTTGAGGTAAACATCACCGCGCGCCTTCACGATGTCGAGCAAACCAACGGTGAGCCCTTTCACCGATGCGGGGCGCGTGAGCTGCTCGCGTTGCGCGGGCCGTGACTCATTGGTGGGGTCGAGAAGAATGGGCGCGCTCATAGATGACAGTCTGTCATGAAATGACGGGTCGTGTCACAGGTGTACTGCCCATGGCGCCGTTGGCCCATCCGCCGATAATTGAGGAAAAGAGCCCCGCTCCGCCACCCGCATGGGCCAGAAGGATTCCACCAGCCTTGAATTTGGGCACTGTTCGGTCGGCAAACTTGGCGGGCAAACCTTCGGCCATGTCGTGTGCACCCTTCACGAGCTCGGTACCAGGAATGTTGAGGCGCGCATACAGTTCGCTCAAAATCTTCTCGCGATCCCATCCGGCTTCGGCATATACGCGTGAATGGTCGGGGCTCACCACAAGAATCGCATCGAAGGAAAGCACCGACTTGGGGTGATGTGTCGCGCGTAGGCAAGCAGCAAAAGAATTGGTGAGTTGTTCTGGCGTACGGGCAGCTTGGTCTACAACACAGCGAGGACCTTCCCCGGCAAACACCGTGACGGCATTTTGCTGAGGGGCAATACCGCGCTCTTGGGCCAAGGTTCCAAACGGTGAGCCCGCTTCGTCTTCAGCAAAACAGAAGCTGAGCTTTCCAGGGTTGCCATGTGTGGCTCGGTCTACCTCGCCGGGCTTGCCGCCACCCACATTGCGAATGGTGAGTTGCACAGCACGACCAATGGTGAGGTTCGCGCGGTTGCCCTGACCAAACACGTTGACGCCGCTGTTCATGCCGATTGCTTTGGTGCCTGGGCCATTACAAATAATGACGGGGCCAACAGGCATGGTGGTGGCGAGTACTCCATGCATATTGAATTCGTCATTACATACCGCTTCAAGTGCAGTGATGATCCACGGTAAGTATTCAGGCAATGCGCCAGCCATGACTGCGTTAATTGCTATTTTCTCGATGGTGAGCTCAACCAAGTTGGGCGGCGCAATGGCAACAATGTCTTGTGGGCTACGCGTAGTGCCCGTGAGCATGCGCAATACGCGTTCAGGTGTGGGTGGAATCACCGGTAAGCCGTCGGTCCAACCGCGGGTGAACATCGACTCGAATTCATCTTCGGCACTTGCGAGTTCAACGTGTCGAGAATGCAATGTGGAGCTGGTGAAGCGCACGCGCAGTTCATCTTCCAAGTTGGGGTCAACACTCAGCGAACCGCATCCGGGCCGCATGACAGGAAGATCTGCACCGAGGTCTGTAATACCCGTGAATTTTTGCCATGCCTCTTTGCTCCAGCCAAAGGTGCGATCTGCCTCTTCACCATTTTCGATGCGTAGCAACGTGGGCACGGTTTCAATGTCGTAATGCCACGACACCGACAGATCTGCGTCGTGAATTGCAGAAACAGATGCAGGAAACGTTGGGTCGTCTTGTGTGTATACCGTGAGGGGAGTTCCACTCGCTGCGATGTTGGCAAACAATGGGTCGACCATGACACACGTGGCGCATTCGCGTTTCACAATTGCTACAAGGCCGTCAGGGAGTTGAGGTTTCATGAGGTGATCCAATCTGCGATGCGTGCACCAACAACTTGTGGTTGCTCAAGTTGTAAAAAGTGCCCGGCGTTTTTCACTATTTCATAGACAACATTGTTTCCCGACATGCTGCGCGACGATTCCATGACATCAACACCGATGCAGCCGTCGTTTTCACCGTGCATATAGAGAAGTGGTTGTGCCGGAACTTCGCCACCCATGCGCGATTGCAGTTCACCATATGCGGGGTTTTTGTATCCGTCGCCCAAAGTTGCACGGTAGTAGCCAAGTGCGGCCGACAAGTTCTCTGGAGTGCCCAATGCATCTTTCACATGTTGCGCAGCATTGCCAGAATGAAATGTTGGTGACCAGTCGGCCCAAATTCTGTCGATGAACGCGTAGTTGTTTGCCGCCACCACGATGTCGGACAAACCATGTTGGAAAAAGAACATGTACCAACTTTTTCGTACCTGATCTAAATTGCTGAGAAAAGCTAGGCCAAGTGCTGGCCCTGGTGGAACCGCCATGCCCACCACTTTCTTCCATCGCTCGGGTGCAAGCAATGCTGCGCCATAAGTTGCTGGGGCACCCCAGTCATGGCCAATGATGACCGCATCGTCTGAACCACCGAGTGCTTCATGCAGAGCAACAGCATCGTGTGCAAGTGCGGCAGTTTGGTAGCACCCATCGGAAGCAAGTGATGTTGGGGCATAACCACGCATCATTGGCGCTATGGCAGTGAAACCTGCATCGGCGATGTAGTTCATGGTGGGTATCCATGAGTGGGCTGTATCGGGGAAGCCGTGTAGGCAAAGGGCTAGAGGGCCACTGCCTTGGGTGAGGTAGTGGAAGTCGATGCCGTTGGCGCAGACCTCTTGCATGCGTGGTGTGGTGTTGCCCATACGTGAACGGTAGTCGCTGCGCGAGGCCTTGCGACCAACGTCACGCTCGTCAACATTTACTCCTTTGCGCAAAGAGGCGTAACGTCATCACTTATGCGGGGGCACGACACAGGTTCTGAGACGACGTTCTCGGTCACATTTCATGGCGTTCGTGGCTCAACACCTTGCCATGGCGACGACATCATGCGTTACGGCGGCAACACCTCGTGTGTGTCGGTACTCACGCCGAGCAGCCAGCCCATCTTGTTCGATCTCGGAACGGGACTGCGCTATTTCGGCAAAGAATGTCTCACGCGCGATACCAAGTTTGTTGGCACCTGCCTCTTAACGCATTCGCACTTCGACCATACGCAAGGTCTTCCGTTTTTTGCACCTTTGTTGAACGATGAAACAGTTCTCACTGTGCGCGGGCCAGTGCAAGACGACGGCATGTCGCTGCAAGCAGTGTTCGACAAATTGGTGAGCCCTCCACTTTTCCCGGTGGGGTTGTCTCACATTCCCGGAACCATTTCTTTTGTCGATACGCCACAGTCAGATTTCATGATTGACGATGTTCATGTGAAGGCTCGCTCCATTCCTCATGTTGGTGCAACGCTCGGTTTTCGCATTGAACTCAATGGCAAATCAATTGCCTACTTGTCTGACCACCAGCAACCCACCGATGGCTCACATGGCATTAGCGATGGAGCACGTGAATTGGTGGAAGGTGCAGACCTTCTCATTCATGATTCGCAATTCACGCCGCAAGAGTTCGCAGTGAAATCAACCTGGGGACACTGCACGGCGGAATACGCAGTGTGGGTGGCAACCACTCATGGGGTGAAGAACTTGGCGCTCTTTCATCACGACCCTTCGCGTTCTGACGATGCTCTCGATTCCTCGGCTGCCTGCTTGGCGGCAATTGGCAAGTCAGCTGGATGCAATGTATTCGTTGCTTCTGAGGGCTTGAACTTTCGTTTGTAGATCTTTGCCTCGGCAAAATTGTTACGATGTTGCCGTGACTGCATTTGATTCTCGACAATTCCGTGACGTTCTTGGCCATGTTCCCACCAGTGTCGTTGTTGTTACTGGAATTGATGCCGACGGCACGCCGCAGGGAATCACCATTGGCTCATTTGTCTCGGTATCGCTTGAACCACCTTTGGTTGGCTTTCTTCCTGGCACGCAGTCAAAAACATGGAATTCGCTGAAAGGCACAGAAAAGTTTTGCGTCAATGTGTTGGCAGATAACCAAGCCGATGTGTGCTGGAGATTCGCAAAAGAGTCCGACGATCGCTTTGCTGGCATTGAATGGGCACCTTCGCTCAACGGTGCGCCAGCAATTGCGGGGTCACTTGCCCATATCGACTGCGATCTGCACTCCGATGCCCTCTACGGCGATCACTACTTCGTTGTGGGGCAAGTAACGCATCTCAACACTCCAACGGGTGTTTCGCCACATGCCATGGCGTTTTACCGGGGCAAAGTTGTAGAGGTTGCATTCCCCGAGTGAATGCACTGCGCGTGCTCGTGAGTGTGGCTCTTGGCCTCATGTTTGTATGGGCTGGTGTGAGCAAGCTTGCTCAGGGCAAAGAGTGGAGCATTACCAGCACTCCTTTTTTTACTGGTCGCACATTTATTGATGCTGCAGTGAAATGGGCATTGCCCTGGTGTGAAGTAGTGCTGGGGGCTTTACTCATTGCGCAAGTTGCACCTGTTGCAACAGGAGTTGCCGCATGCGTATTGCTCGGTGGTTTCACAGTGCGCATTATTCAATTGCTGCGCCGTGGCGAGCGACCAGCGTGTAGATGCTTTGGCGCCGTGTCGCGTGCTCCGCTGTCGATGAACCACGTGTGGAGAAACGTGGTGTTTCTTATTTTGAGTGTGTTGGTAGTTGTTGCAGCATGAATGCAATGGTGTGCGCCTCGTCGCGCCAATGCTCATAACGCCCTGAAGGCCCACCATGGCCAGCACCCATCTCGCAACGCAAAAAGATATCGCTCGTGTTGTTCTGCATTGACCGTAATTTGGCAACCCACTTGGCGGGTTCGTGGTAACTGACGCGAGGGTCATTCAAGCCTGCAGTTACGTATAGCGGGGGGTACTTCTTGTCTTCAACATTGTCGTATGGCGAATACGACAACATGTAAGAAGCCCAGGGCTCACTGCGCGGGTCGCCCCATTCTTCCCATTCAGTCACAGTGAGTGGAAGCGTGGGGTCACTCATGGTGCTCACCACGTCGACAAAAGGAACAGCAGCAACTGCCGCTCCAAATACATGAGGTGCCATGTTGATACATGCACCAACAAGCAGGCCGCCTGCACTGCCTCCGTACAGGGCAATACCGCCTGTACGTGCCCACTTAGTTGTAACTAAATGCTCGGCGCTTGCGATGGTGTCGTGAAAGGTATTGCGTTTCGTGAGTAATTGCCCACCGAGGTACCAGCGTCGGCCCATTTCGCCCCCTCCGCGTGGGTGAGCAATGGCCCATACCCAACCTCTATCGAGAAGCGAAAAGCGTGTGACAGAGAAACGTGGGGCAATGGAGATTTCGTAGCTTCCATAACCGTAGAGAACTGCCGGTGCAGAACCATCTTTGAGTGTGTTGCGATGGCGAACGATGTCGACGGGCACGCGCGTTCCGTCGTGTGAGGTTGCCCACTCACGTGTAGCCACGTACTGCGACAAGTCGACATTGGGAACAACGGTTTGTTTCAGAGTGTGTAATGACCGTTCCACAACATCGTATTCAGCAACTGTATTTGGCGCAATGAGCGACTGATATTGAATGCGCAGAGTCTGCGTGGTCCATTCCGGATTGCTATCGAGTTCAACGTCGTGTGGCTCGGTGAGCACAGTAATGACATGTTGTGAAGAGTCGGGAAAAACAAGGCGTATATGAGGTTGCGCATCTTGCCATTCGTACACAACGAGGAACTTTTGAAACGGGTCGATGTCGGCAATGCGCCGCCCAGAAATGTGTTCAATGAGCATTGACCAGTTGCTGGGGTTGTTGTGTGGTGCAGTATGCACACAGAAATCTTCGGCGTCGAGGTTGGTGAGTACAACAAACGAACTTCCCCAATCGTCAATGCTGTACTCAAGGCCTTCTTCGCGAGGGCGCGCACACGTTGGCGCGGTCAGCGGGTTGTGCGCATCGATGACATGGGCCTCACTCGTGGTACGACACGATGATTCAATGATGATGTAGTTGCTGGAACGGGTGAGACCAAGTCCCACAAAAAAGCGTTCATCGAGGTCTTCGTACACCAGTACATCGGAGCTTTGAGGCTCTCCCAACTGGTGGCGCATGACGCGAAAGGGGCGCAAGGCCTCGTCGTTCACGACATAAAACAGATATTTGTTGTCGGCACTAAAGGCGGTGCCACCGTACGACGTGTCGTGCAAGATGTCGGGAAGATCTGTGCCGTCAACAAGGTTACGAATGCGCATGGTGTATTGCTCGCTGCCATCGGTGTCGTACGACCACGCCAAGAGCGCATGGTCGGAACTGATTTCTGCTACTCCGAGCGAAAAGTATTCTTCGTCGCTGGCTTCAACGTTTTCATCGAGAATGACGTGTTCTCCGGCGGTCTCTTTGGAGAGTCCGCGGCAATGCACGCTATATGCCATTCTTTCAATTGTTTTGGAGACATACCACCACGGCCCATGTTGGGTTGGCACCGACATATCGGTTTCTTGAACACGACTTTTGATTTCTTCAAAGAGAGTGTTGATGCTCGGCTCGCACTGTGTGAACCATTGGTTTGCATATGCATTTTCTTCGTCAAGATAGGCAATGGTGTTGGGGTCATTTTTGTTGCGTAGCCAAGCCCAAGGGTCGTGAATATTGCCAGTGGGGCGTTCCCAAATGTGTTCCTGGCGCGGGGCAATGGGTGCGTTGAGTTTCACATCATCAGGGTAGAGCGTTGCATGTGTATTGCGTGTAGTTTCTTTCCTCGTGCACGTGTGGATCGACCAAGACCTTTGTACTGGTGATGGGCTTTGTGTCGACCATTGCCCAGATGTCTTCGTGCAACTGGAAGATGGCATTGCTTATGTTGCCGAAGAGTCGCGTCCACTCAATGACCCTGGTAGTGGTGGAAGCTTGGCATGGGTGCCATTGAAACATCATCATCTTGTGGTGGAGTCGGCTGAGATGTGTCCAGGCGAATGTATTTTCATTGAAATGGAAGAAACTGCTGTTGCGTAATTGACACACGAGTTGCCCCATTCGCGTGAAACACACGGTTAGGGTCTCATTGTGAAATGGCGCGTTGCAGTACATGGAGCAGTTGCAATTGTTGTGCTGTCGTGTTCATCTTCCTCACAGCAGGTAAGTGCAAGCTCGCAGCCTGTGGCGACGGTTCCTCCGCTGGAGGGCCTTGCGCAAATTGTCGTAGCAAATGAATACAAAAGTGGCTACAAACGTTCGTTGTTTGGCGAAAACAAAGATATTGATAAAGATGGGTGCAATACGCGTGCCGAGGTTTTGGAACGCGACAGTTTGGTGCCGGTGAAGAAAACCGGTGCTCGTTGCACGATCACTTCTGGGAAATGGGCATCTGCTTTCGACGGCCGCACATGGTTGCAGAGCCGCGATGTGCAAATTGATCACTTGGTCTCTTTGAAAGAAGTATGGGATTCCGGTGGCTGGGCATGGAGCTCAGCACAGCGCAGTGACTATGCAAACGACCTAGCAAATAGCATCACACTCAATGTGGTGTCGAAAAAAGAAAATGCAAAAAAGGGTGAGAAAGACCCCAGTAACTACTTGCCACCGCTTGTTTCATATCGCTGTACTTACCTCGCAAATTGGGTAGCAGTGAAAGTGCAGTGGAAACTTTCCATGGACCAAAGTGAATACGGTCGTATTAAGAAGCTATTGCAGGGATGTGGCTCCACTTCATCAACTACCACGACGTTGGTTGCGTCTACTTCTTCTTCTCCTTCAACTACAACGGGGGCTGTAGCGCCGGTGGCAGTAGGTTCAACAGCGGCACTTTTAGCGAGCATCACAGTGGAAAATGAGTACACCAGTGGCTACAAGCGTGAACTTTTTCCCCATTGGAAAGATCTCAATGGTAACGGATGCGATACGCGCGAAGAAGTTCTCATTCGCGACAGTCTGACCAAAGCGCAAGTTGACCCTTATGGTTGTGTTGTTGTTGCTGGCGACTGGTTGTCGCCATATGACGGAGCTCGGTGGAGCGACAAGGGTGATGTTGATATTGACCACGTCGTTGCGCTGAAAGAAGCGTGGGATTCGGGAGCGTGGGCGTGGACCACATCGCAGCGCACGTTGTTTGCCAACGACCTCAGCGACCCACGAACTTTGCTTGCAGTCACCGACTCGGTGAACCAGTCGAAGTCAGATAAAGATCCGAGCAATTGGATGCCGCCGCTCGCTTCGTATCACTGCACCTATATTGCCGATTGGGTTGCAGTAAAGGCCCGTTGGAAGTTGTCGATGGATCAAAGCGAATATGGCCGCGTCAAAAAACTTGTCGATAGTTGCGGTGGTTCTTCGGTGGCTACATCGTTGCCAAGCACAGTGCCGAGTGTGGCAACCACCGCGCCTAGTGGGGTGAAATATGTGAGTCCTGGGGCGTTTTGCGCCCCTATCGGGGCACAGGGAATTGCTGAAAGCAAAGTTTCTTACCTCTGTGCCACCACAAGTGCCACGGGAGAGCCCTATGCCAAGGGCCGAGCCCGGTGGCGAAAAGGCTGATTTCACCGATAGTCTGCGAACCTATGTCAAAGAAGACCAAAAAGCGCAAGGCAAAGCTCCGCCGTTCAAAAGCAAACCACGGCAAGCGTCCCAACATGGGCCGCGGCTAACTCGAGCATTTCTTGATGAGTCTCATCACCGCCTTGGTGGTGGGAGGTTCCCCGGAACCTTGGGAAGCTTTTGGCTTCCACCTTCTGTCGGCTACCCCTTCTGAGTCTCGCTTCTCGCTTGGCGATGTCGTGCTCGTTGTTGACAGCACTCAGCTAGCCGGAATGGTGGCGTGGGAAATGACTGAGGTCAATTCGTCAACCATCGATGGCGTTCTTACTCGCCGTGCCGCTGGCAACCTTGAGTTGCCACTGGAACCTGGTGATGTTGGTTGCTTAGGTGTCGACCACGTGGTGGTGCGCACAAACTCACTCGATGTCACATGCGCTGCAATTGAAGCAGCAACTGGTGCCCCAGTGAAACGCACTCGCGACGCTGGTTCTGGCATGCAACAGGCCTTTCACAAACTGGGTTCAGTTGTGGTGGAAGTGGTGAGCGCGCAAGAGCAAGTAGAAAAAACACATCTCTGGGGTTTCGTGGTGAATGTGAGCGATGTCGATGCTTTGAGCACACGTCTTGGCCCTGATGTTTTAGGAGCTCCAAAACCAGCAACACAACCAGGAAGAAGAATCGCTAGTGCTCGTAGTGGCGCAGCGCTTGGTGTTCCTTTTGCAGTGATGGATCTAGGCGTCTCGGTCGCCCG
Organism: Ilumatobacteraceae bacterium; assembly: GCA_030726975.1. Lineage (GTDB taxonomy): Bacteria > Actinomycetota > Acidimicrobiia > Acidimicrobiales > Ilumatobacteraceae > F1-20-MAGs119. The sequence continues at coordinate 40,375 of JANRCO010000014.1, forward strand.
TTAAAAACTCTTGACCCTCGTTGCAAGTAGCAGCGAGTGGACACCAGTAACACGTGCTGCCACTGCGGCGAGAGGGCGCACGTTTTTCTTGATCGAGTTCGTGCAAAAGTTGCGCACCTTGCACTAAGCGATGCACAGCAACGCTGAGAGTAGAGAGCGATACGTCTTCAGCATCGATGCGTTGTGTCTCTAAAGAAAATGTTGCGGTGAGCCGAGGTGATTGGCGAGAGCGCAATGTTTCGACCAACGAATAGAAGCGCAGGTCTTCACGATATGAAGCCATAATGCGGCTCGATTTGATGTCAATGATGACCTTGCTGCCCGGTGCACCAATGACGAGGTCGGCGCGTGTGCTCATGACAACAGCACCACCAAAGAGTTCTACTTTTGCATTGCTTTCCACCACTGGGCGCCAGCGCATTTCTAACTTGGGAAACGAGTCTTCGTACTTCGTTACAAGGTCGACTACTTGTGAGCGAAGATCGGCTTGGTCAGCGGGTGACAAGGAGGCGATGAAGTCGGATGCCGTGCCGCGCTCAGATGCAACAATGCGATCGAGCGCGTCGTCAACATATTCGCCGGGGCTACGAGGGGTGCGTGTATTGATGAGAATTTCAATTGCTTTGTGGGCAACGGTGCCACGTACAGAAGCAATGGTCCATGCAAAAGAGTCGCGCGATGCAACATGGTGCGCTTCGCACCCGTGCACAGTGCTGAGGGCATGCTTGGTGATCCAGAGCGGGTTGCTGGTGCTGTAGTGCTCGGCAATAGGCGAGAGTGCGTCGCACAGGTGCTCTTCTACTTCTGTGGCGAGCTCGGGAGAACTGGGAACAAAGTCGCCACGTTTGGCGAGCACATTGAGCACCATGGTTTGGATGGGGTTATGTGGTGCGTCGCTCACGGCGCAACACTAGAGAATTGCTGTGACACCCTGCTGTCATGATGCATGCATGTCCGATACCGCCACTTTCACCAATGCAGCTCACCTGCTTGGTGCCGTGGCCGCACGGTACGGTCTCGTTGCTCCAGGTTTTCGTAGCCCACCACGTGTTGTTGGGGTCCAGCGCACCATTCGTCGTCGCCAAGGTGGCGGAGTCGTTGCTGTGGCAATCAAGGGTCGCCCGCTTGCCGGGGTGCTTGCCGACATGATTGAGGGCATTGTGGTATTGAACGACCTCTCGCTTGTCGAGTCATGCACGTTGCGTGCCGCATTGTGGGAAGAAGTCGAGCAACTTCTGCAGTCGGCTCCTGCATCCACAGCTTTTTCTCGTGCGATCTTGGCTCCTGAGCGCGTAGCCTAAAGGCGGCGTCCGGGTGGCGGAATAGGCAGACGCGGGGGGCTTAAACCCCCCTGGCTAGAAATAGCCGTATGGGTTCAAGTCCCATCCCGGGCACTACCGAATCGCTTTATGCGAAAAGTTTCGTCGCCAAATTGGCGAAACTGCTTTCGGTAAACGGGCTCACTTCCACGCGGTCAATGCCGGCTTCGGCAAGGCGGAACATCGACTCCGACACTTTTGCAGCCGAACCATAAAACCCGCCGAGGAACGAGTCGCCCAACATGTTTTCTACTGCTGCGGTGCGCGCGTCGTCGCCAACACTGCACAAAATGAACACGCTGAGAGGAACCGTGGGGTTCACCTCGCGCACCTGTTGTACGAGGTCGTACAGGTGCGACTCGGGGATGGTGGCCATTGCGGGAAGGTCGACACTTCCGTTGCGTGTAATGCCTGAGATCAGTTTGATTTCCACGCGGTCGGCAATGGGGGCAATGCCTTGAATAGTGCGTGGGCCGCCTAGAGATGCAACGAGTGGAGGTGGCCCGACAGCGGGCATGGGTCCAATTTTTGGAACATTCATGTTGTAGTACTTGCCAGAAAAAGTGCAGCCACCTGTGTCGAAAAGTTGGCGCACAATATGTGCCGACTCAATGTACATTCCGGCGCGCTCGCCAGGGCTTGGGTACCGAATGCTTGAGCCTTCTGCTTCTGCTTTTTCCCAACCGGCACCGAGGCCTGCTTCAAACCTGCCATGCGAGACCGACTGCATTTGCAGCGATGCTTGTGCGAATTCAACGGGCGAGCGAAATAAATTATTGGCAAAGGAAGTGGTGAGTTTTACTTTCTTTGTTGCTGCCGCCATGGTGGCAAGCGTGACCCATACGTGGGGGTAACTCTTGTTGGGGCTAAAGAAATGGTCTGCACAGCCAAGCACATTCCAACCTTCTGCTTCACGGGTTTGAGACCAAATAACAGGGTCCTCTTCGGCGGTCATGAAGTTGGCAATGAATTCCATTTCCCCATCATTGCCGACGCAGTACTACGAGCAGGGAGTCGGGGTGGGTGCGGTTCCGCTGAAGCGATCGGCAATCCACGTTTGGATATCGGTGGAAGCACTAAAGAGAACATCGACATGTGCTGCACCCGCATAGGTCTTGCGTTGAATGTTGTAGCCGCCAGTTGCGCATGCACGCTCAAAATATTGCAGCGACGTAGAGGCGGGAATCAGTTCGTCGGCTTCGCCGTGGTACAGAAAAATCGGAACATCGGTTGCAATGTTTCCTGGCGTGTTCTCTTGAAGGCGCGACAGCAGTGGTTCGGTGTTGAGAGAATCAACAGAGAGGTATGTCTTTATGTCGGTGCCACGTGCTTTCATAATGACGTCGGTGCAAGTGCTTTCAGCGAGAGAAACCATATCGAGACCTTCTTGGGTCATTACTTTGGATAGGTCGATATCGGGGTATGCAGCGCGAAAGCCTGCAGCCACCATGAACATGAAACCAAACGAATCGGTGACGGTAAAGACGCTGCTGAGCTTGTCGAGTTCAACAACAGGGGCGCCACCAATTGCGCCGACCACTTGTGCATCGGGGGCGTACTTCGGTGCAACTTCACTTGCCATTAATGCAGCGCCACCACCTTGTGAATGACCCCACACCACCGACTTGCCGCGCGACTCAGTGAGTTGACGTGCTGCACGAATGATGTCGAGCATGCTCCGTGCTTCGCTCACGCCAACAACGTATGGGTGTACACCCTCTGTGCCGAGGCCTTCGTAGTCGGTTGCAGTAAAGATGTAACCCTTTGACACCAAAATGTTTGCAATGACACCGGTTTCTCCCGAGCCATTGCTTTTGCTCGGCGCACACTCATCGGCGATACCGGTGGTTCCATGTG
>JANRCO010000015.1 GCA_030726975.1 Ilumatobacteraceae bacterium
GCGCCGAACCGCCTGCGGCGAGCATTGTTCCCTCTGTCGAGATTCCGGCGGTAGTGCCGCCCGTGGTGGTTCCACCAGTTATTACCCCACCCACCATTGCCACACCTTCTATTCCGCCATTGCCCACACTGGGCGCAACGCCTAGTGCCCCGGCTGCTGCGCCAGCGCCTGTTCCTACCTTGAAAGCCACGCTTGCCATGGGCGATGGGTCGCGCATTGCGTTGCGCCCTGGGGTCATTTCGGTGGGTCGCTCGGCCGAGTCGACCATTCCGTTGAACGACACCAATGTGAGCCGGCGCCATGCCGAGTTGCGGTTGCGTGGCGAGGGTGCCGAAGCCGTGTGGGTATTGGTCGACCTGGGCAGTACCAATGGCACCCTCATTAATGGTGTGAAGGTCAATGGCGAGCAGATTCTGCGCAAGAACGATGCCATTGTGTTTGGCGCCACCAAGGCGCGCTACGAGGTGGCGTGACCCGTTGGGTCATTCACCATGAGCGACCAACTACTGAACACGTTGAAAGTGGCCTTGTTGGCTTTGCTCTATCTTTTTTTCGCCCGCGTGTTTTGGGCGGTGTGGAGTGAAGTGCGTGTGCCTGTTGCTGCGGGCATTGCACCAAAAGTGAGTGGCGGTGGAAAAGCTGCACCGGGTGTGCCGGCACAGTTGTTGATGGTGGAGCCAGCAAACATGCGCGGCAGTGTGACCACACTCGAAAGTGAAGTGGTGGTGGGCCGTGCGCCCGAGTGCACCGTGGTGATGCCGAACGACCCGTACACCAGCACACGTCATGCGCGATTTTTTGAACGCGATGGCGCGTGGTGGGTTGAAGACTTGGGTAGTACCAATGGCACACTGGTAAATGCGAAACCTATAACTGAAGCCCAGCAATTGAAGCGCGACGACCGTGTGCAAACCGGCAGCGCTGTGTTTGAGGTGCAGTGATGAACGTAACTATGGGCACGGTGCAGTAATGGAAGAGTTCACCATTACCTATGGCGCGGTTACTCATGTAGGTCAAGTGCGATCGGGCAACGAAGACTCGTTGTTGGCCGACAACAACGTGTTTATGGTGGCCGACGGCATGGGTGGCCACAACGCAGGTGAAGTAGCAAGCCTCATGGCTGTTGAGCATTTGCGTGAAGCAGCGAGTGGCATTATTGCCGAAACCGATTTAGTGCAGGCGCTCGTGCATGCCAACGAAGTTATTTATGCCGAGTCGATGACCAACCACTTGCATCACGGCATGGGCACCACGCTTGCGGCGATGGTGGTGTTAGACAACAACAACATTGTGGTTGCTCACGTGGGCGACTCGCGCGTGTACATGTGGCATGAAAAGGCACTGACGCGTTTGTCGAAAGACCACAGTTACGTGCAAGAACTTGTTGATGAGGGCATTGTTTCTATAGAAGAAGCACGCACTCACCCACGACGCAACATTGTGACGCGTGCGTTGGGTATCGATGCCGAGGTCGATGTTGAAGCAAACACATTCCCCGTCACTGTTGGTGCGTGGTATGTGTTGTGCAGCGATGGTTTGGTCGATGAAATTTCCGATGCCGACATTGCCAAGGTGCTTGAGCGTTGCACCACGCCACACGAGGCATCGCAAGCATTGGTCGATGCGGCTAATGCTGCAGGTGGGCGCGACAACATCACGGTCATTGTGGTGTCGACTGCTTCGCCACATGCAGAAGTTGTTGTTGCTGAAGCACCAAGTTCTTCTGGCGCCGACGACACCGACCCTGCGGGGGTTCCTGTTGTTGAAACACCAGCTCCTACTGCGGCTGCGGCTGCTGCGGTGCCGGCGAAAAAGAAATTCCGCTTTGGGCCGGTGCTGTTTTGGAGTGCACTTGGCGGCATTGTTCTTGCAGTGCTCGTGGTGTTTGCTGCTTACGGGCGCACGGGTTACTTCGTGAGCTTCCAAGGCGACGATGTTGTGGTGTTGAAGGGTCGCCCCGGTGGCGTGTTGTGGTTTAACCCAACCGTTGAAGCACGCACCACACTTACGCGCAGCGACTTGTCTGATGAACTTGCTTTAGAAATTGCGGGTGAGCCCACCTTTAGCGAATCAAGTGCGGCGCAAAC
>JANRCO010000016.1 GCA_030726975.1 Ilumatobacteraceae bacterium
GGGTTTGACGACACCACTTCGTTGGTGCCGGCAGCGCCAAATGCAGTGGGCGAGAACATGCTTGCCAGACCAGCAGCAAGGGCAATGCCCAACGCCAGGCGCACCAATTTTCGGCGTAGAACAGGCTGATCATTCGTCATGGCGTTCCCTAGACGGTAGCCAAATCTGACCCCGAACCACCTCGTAGGTAGGCTCGCAGGCAATGGCTGTCCAATCGCTTTACCGTCGCTATCGCCCCCGCCGCTTTGACGAGCTGAAGGGCCAAGAGCACGTGGTTCGTGCATTGCGCAATGCCGTCATTAATCATCGCGAAGGTCAGGCCTATTTGTTCTCTGGGCCACGCGGCACGGGCAAAACCAGCACGGCGCGCATTTTGGCAAAGGTGCTTAATTGCGACTCCCCCGAAGACGGCGAACCATGTGGCATCTGCAATTCGTGTGGCTCCATCGACAGCGGCAACTCGTACGACGTGCTCGAACTGGATGCCGCCAGCAATAACGGTGTCGAAAACATGCGCGATCTCATCGAGCGCTCGTCACTGGGCAACCCTGGTCGCCACCGCGTGTTCATTTTGGACGAAGTGCACATGTTGTCGAAAGCAGCAGAAGCTGCACTACTAAAGACTTTGGAAGAACCACCACCGCACGTGGTGTTTGTGTTGGCAACAACCGACCCACAAAAGGTGAGTGAGACCATTCGCTCGCGTACACAACACTTGCAGTTTCACTTATTGCCACTGCACGATCTTGAAGAACATGTTCGCTGGGTAATCAAAGACGCAAACCTAAAAGTCAGCGAAGATGCAATTGCCCATGTGCTTATCCAGGGTGGTGGTTCGGCTCGCGACACATTGTCTGCACTCGAACTTGTTGCTGCTGGCGGTGGAGAGGTTGATGGGCAACTGTCATCAGATGAATTCATTGAATCAATCATCGATCAAGACCCTGCGCGCGCATTAAGCGCAACTGCGTTTGCCATTCAGCAAGGCAGCGACCCACGATCACTCACCGAAGAAATCATTCGTCATTTGCGCGAGTGCTTTTTGTCGCTCATGGCGCCCGAGTTGGTGCAACTACCCGAACAGCGCGCGACAATTGTTGCCGAGCAAGCGCGCAAGCTCAACGCAGGCGCATTGGTGCGCAGCATTGAAGTGTTGGGCGAATCACTTATTGAAATGCGCCATGCACCCGATGCACGATTGTTACTTGAGGTGTCGTTAGTGAAACTCACCAACCAAACATTGGGTGGCGACATCGCAGCAATCATTGGCCGCCTCGAACGCCTTGAGGCTGGTGTAGTGCGCAATACCGATGCAGCCGGCCCAGTTACTAAGCCAGCACCGGTAAACCCAGCAACAGGCAGGGTTCAGGTGGGTGGCAAAGCCCGCATGCCACACAGCAATCCTGACCCCGCTGCCGCACAACCAACCCCAGCACCGCAACCAACTGCGCCAACACCACCACCAGTGCAGCCGACCACACCTGCATCCGATTCACAAGTTGTAGCCAAGTGGCCCGAGGTTCTTACAGGACTCAAGCCATTTGTTCGTGCGTTGTATTCGGCAGTTACGCCACAAGCATGCACCGACACCACGCTCACACTTGCTGCACCAAACGAGATGCACATGAAGAAAGCGCAAGAACATATTGATGTGGTGGCGGCACAAGTCGAACTCGTAACAGGGCGCAGTATGTCAATTGAATTCACGGTCGACAAAGACAACACTTCGCCCACCAACCGCACGGCGCGACCAAAGGTGAAAGAAACTGAGATTGTTGACGAAGTAGATCGAGCAGACATTGTCGATGGTCCAAATGTGGCAATGCCTTCGGCGCTAGATCAACTAACCAAAGCATTCCCTGGTTCGCAAGTTGTCGAACAGCCAAAGAAAAAGTAATTAACAGGCACTTTCGTTATGGCTTCTGCGTACACCACTGCAATGCAAACACTGATCGATGCACTTGGCCGCCTGCCAGGCGTTGGCCCCAAGTCGGCACAACGCATCGCGTTTCACTTACTCAAGATCGATACTCATGATGTCGAAAAGTTGGCAAGTGCCATTACCGAAGCAAAAGCACTCGT
>JANRCO010000017.1 GCA_030726975.1 Ilumatobacteraceae bacterium
CTCCAGAGCCTGCTGCTGCACCAGCACCTGCACCAGCTGCTGCACCAGCACCTGCACCGGCTGCTGAACCAGCACCTGCACCAACTGTTGTGGTGGCTGCTGCTCCAAGTGCAGGTAATGCGCCGTTGTTGTCGCCAGTGGTGCGTCGCCTCATTTCTGAAAACAATCTCGATGTAGCAAAAATTGCGGGCACTGGCCCTGGTGGTCGCATCACACGTGAAGACGTGTTGGCACTCATCGATGCACAGGCCGGCAAGTCAACGCCTGCTGCTCCAGCGCCTGCTGCAGCACCCGCGCCTGCTGCAGCAAAGCCTGCCGCTGTGGCAAAAGCTGCACCAGCGGCCGATAGCAACGAGCGCGAGAAGCGCATCAAGTTGTCGAAAATTCGCAGACTCACTGGCGACCACATGATTATGTCGAAGGCAGTGAGCCCGCACACCTTTAGTGTGGTTGAGGTCGACTATGCAAATGTCGACGTGGTGCGTTCACGCGTGAAGAACGAATGGAAAAAAACAGAAGGTTTCAGCCTCACTTATTTGCCATTCATCTCGCGAGCAGTTGTCGACGCACTCGTTGAGTTCCCGCATCTCAATGCGTCACTCGATGGCAATGAACTTGTTGTTCACCAATATGTTGACCTTGGCATTGCAGTAGACCTCGACTTTCAAGGCCTGTTAGTACCTGTTGTGCGTGATGCTGAATCAAAGCGTTTGCGTGCTTTGGCTCGTGAAATTAGCGATCTTGGTGCTCGTGCAAAATCTCGCAAATTGTCGCCCGATGAAATTCAAGGTGGAACATTCACCCTGTCGAACAATGGTTCGGCAGGTTCAGTTCTCACCATGGCCGTCATCAACCAACCACAAGTTGGCATTATTTCTACCGATGCCATTGTGCGTAAGCCAGTGGTGGTGAATTTGCCAGATGGTGGCGAAAGTATTGCCATTCATCCGGTGGGCAAGCTTGCAATGAGCTGGGATCACCGCGCTTTCGACGGTGCATACGCAGCCGGCTTCCTCTCGCGTGCAAAAGAAATTCTTGAAACTCGCGACTGGTCTGCAGAGCTGTAATTCAGCGCTTCATCATGACATCTCCGCTGCATGTTCGTTGGTTAGGAAAGGTTCCTTATCGCGAAGCGTTTGCAGTGCAACGTTCTCTTTTTGAACACTCTCGCGAACAGCATCTGCTGTTGCTCGAGCATCCGCACGTGTTTACCTATGGGCCAAGTGCCGACCTCAACAAAAACTTGAAATGCGTGCCCAGTGAAGTAGGTGCTGACTTTGTCAAGGTCAATCGTGGTGGCGACATTACGTATCACGGCCCTGGCCAATTGGTGGGTTACCCCATTCTCAATTTGCAGCCAAAACATGGCGGCAACGCGGGGCCCGCCGACACCAATGACTACGTGTTTCGTGTTGAACAGTTACTCATCGACTCGCTCACTGAATTAGGTCTCAGCGATGTTGGCCGCCTTGCCGATTATCCAGGTGTGTGGGTAGGCGTCGCAACTCATCAGCCAAGGAAAATTTGTGCCATCGGCGTGCGCCTCAGCCGTGGTCGCACCATGCATGGTTTTGCGATCAACGTGGAAACAGACCTTACGTACATGCGTGAACACATTGTTCCATGCGGCATTGCAGAATATCCGGTTACTTCGCTGCGTGAAGAAGGAATTGAATCGTCGCTACAAGAAGTATCTGAAGTGGTAGCGCGTCATGTAGCTCTTGCCTTCGCCGATGGGCAAACTGCCCGTCAAGACGTTGCGTGGTATCACCGCCCAGAAGATCTTTCTGCATTCTCGCGTGGTGAAGGCGCAGGCGAACCCGTACGTCTCATCTCTCGGCTGGCTCAAGCAGGCGTGGGCGACGGCCTCAAAATTGAAGAACGCAAACCCGATTGGTTGCGCCCGAAAGTTCGCCTCACTGAAGAAGTGATGGAAACGAAAAAAGTGGTGCGCGATCTTGGCCTTGTCACCGTGTGTGAAGAAGCAGGGTGCCCCAACTTGTCGGAATGTTGGTCTGACCGCACAGCAACGTTCATGGTGCTCGGAGAACGCTGCACGCGTGCTTGTGGTTTTTGTTTGGTCGATACTCAAAAGCCAGAAATCCCTGCGAGTGATGAACCCGACCGTGTTGCAGAGGCCATTCAACGTATGGGCCTCTTGCATGCAGTACTCACCATGGTTGCACGCGACGATTTAGCTGATGGTGGCATGTTGCACGTGGCGCAATGTGTTACTGCAATTCGCAAAGTATCGCCACTGACGCGTATTGAAACTCTCATTTCCGATGTGAAGGGAACCGATGCTCTCGACATTTTGCTTACCGTGAAGCCCGATGTTCTGAACCACAACATCGAAACGGTGGCACGGTTGCAGCGTGCGGTGCGCCCGAGTGCTGGCTATGCACGCTCTTTGTCGGTGCTTGCTCGTGCCAAGGCTGCTGATCTCACCGCAAAATCGGGTCTCATTATGGGCATGGGCGAAACCCTTGAAGAAGCCGAAGGAACTCTGGTTGACCTTGCTGGTGTGGGTGTCGACATTGTCACTATTGGCCAATACTTGCGTCCCACCACACATCACCTGCCTGTCGCGCGTTGGGTAGAGCCTGCAGAGTTTGATCACTTGAAACAATTTGGTGAAGCATTAGGCATTAGCCATGTGGAATCGAGCCCGCTTACTCGTTCGAGCTATCACGCTCGCCAATCGGCAGAAGAAGCCGAGCAGAAAAGTATTGATACCGCGGTCTCGTTGACACGCAAACCCCAAGGAGCAAATAAGTGAGCCCCATGAGAGCAGTTGCCGAAGTCGTTCAGGCTCACCGCACAGTTGAAGGTGGCGGCTTTGTTGTGCGCCGTCCATTTCCTACCACATCGCTCGACCATATTGATCCGTTTTTGTTGCTCGACGAAATGGGCCCAGTGGAATACGGCCCAGGTGAAGCAGTAGGCGCACCCGAGCACCCTCACCGCGGCTTTGAAACAGTCACATACCTGTTGCATGGTGCCATGGAGCATCGCGATTCATCGGGCGGAGTCGGAACCATTACGCCAGGTGGAGTGCAATGGATGACCGCTGGGTCGGGTGTGGTGCACAGTGAATTGCCACCAGCATCAATGGTGAAGTTGGGCGGCAAAATGCACGGCTTTCAACTGTGGGTCAACCTTCCTGCTGCCAAGAAAATGATTGCACCGCGTTACCAAGGTTTCGATGCTGAAGAAATTGTGGCGAACACTCTTGCCAATGGCGGTGTGATGAAAGTTGTTGCCGGCGAAGTGGCAGGGGTTCTCGGCAAAGTGAATACCACGAGCCCAGTTACTTATGCGCATATTGAGTTTGCAGCAGGTGACCAGGTGGTGTGGGCTCCTCAAGAAGGGCACACGGCGTTAGTGCATGTGTTTGGTGGGGAAGTAGAAGTCAATGGTGAAAAAGCTGTTGATGGCCAAATGGTGGTGTTAGAGCGCACTGCAGGTGAAGTGCGTGTCACCAGCGCAAATGGGGCAAGTGTGTTGCTCCTTGGAGGTGAACCACTCAATGAGCCCGTTGCTCGCTACGGCCCTTTCGTCATGAATACGCAAGCAGAAATTGTTCAAGCCTTTGAGGAATACCAAGCCGGGACACTGGTGCGATGAACTCTCGCGAATCTCACGCATTGCCAACGCGTATTTATGAAGAGCGCGTTGCTCGCGTTAAAAAAGAGATGAAGGCGCAAAACATCGATGCATTGTTGTTGTCTATTGGTCACGACCTCCCGTATCTCACGGGTTACCACGCCATGCCACTTGAACGCCTCACCATGTTGGTGGTGCCACAAGAGGGTCTAGCAACGTTGGTCATTCCTCGTTTAGAAGCACCTCGTGTTGCATTGCATCCCACAGTGTTCACACTTGCTGCATGGAACGAAACCGATAATCCAGTAGCTCTGGTGGCACAACTCACGAAAGACGCGCGCACCGTGTCGGTGGGCGATCAAATGTGGGCGCGGTTTTTGGTAGAGCTACTTGCCTTTGCGCCATCTGCGCACTATTCGCGAGCAGTAGATGTTGTGGGGCCGTTGCGCAAAGTGAAAACTCAAAGTGAAATTGAAGCACTGCAACGCGCGGGTGCGGCCGCCGACCGCGTAGCGACGCAATTGCAGTCGGGTCTTATTCCATTGGTGGGGCGTACTGAGGCGCAAGTGTCGGCCGATATTTCGGCGCGACTTTTAGAAGAAGGCCACGATGTGGTGAACTTCGCGATTGTTGCGGCAGGTGAAAATGCTGCAAGCCCACATCATCATCCAGGGGCACGCATCATTCGTGACGGTGAAATTGTGTTGTGTGATTTTGGTGGAACCATGGCCGACTACTGCAGCGACATCACGCGTTGTGTGCATTTAGGTACGCCGCCACAAGAAATTTTGGAAGCGTATGCAGTGTTGCAAGAGGCGCAAGCTGCTTCGGTTGCTTCAGCCCAAGTGGGTGCTACCTGTGAATCGGTCGATGAAGCGGCCCGGCGTGTCATTGCCGAAGCTGGCTTTGGTGAGTATTTCGTGCATCGCACGGGCCATGGCATTGGCATGGAAGCCCATGAAGACCCCTACATCGTGGCGGGAAATACTGAAGCATTGCTTGCGGGGCATGCATTTAGTATTGAGCCAGGAATCTATATTCCGGGTCGATTCGGCATGCGTTTAGAAGACATTGTGGTGGCGACCGACCAAGGACCGCTGGCTATGAACCACGTCTCGCATGATTTGGTTGTTCTCGCATAGATTAAGAACCTGAGAGATGGGGGAATCATGCTCGACGTTCTAATTACCGGTGGCGATGTTATTGACGGAACAGGCGCAGTGCGTCGGCGGGCCGATGTAGGAATTGTCGATGGGCGCATTACGCAAGTAGGCACCATCACAGAATCAGCACATCAGACCATCGATGCAACTGGCAAAGTAGTAACACCTGGTTTCATCGACCTGCACACGCACTACGACGCGCAAGCCTTTTGGGACACGTCACTTAGCCCGTCGCCATTGCATGGTGTTACCACCGTCATTGGTGGCAACTGCGGTTTCACTATTGCTCCACTCACTCCACAAGATGGCGACTACCTCATGCGTATGTTGGCCCGCGTTGAAGGCATGCCGCTCGAATCGTTGCAGCAAGGTCTGCCATGGAACTGGACCACCACTGCGGAATATCTCGATGCGCTCGATGGCACCCTGATGCCGAACGCCGGCTTCCTGGTTGGTCACAGCGCATTGCGCCGTGTGGTGATGCACGATGCAGCCAACCAACGCGAAGCAACCGACGAAGAAATTGAAGCAATGTGCAACTTGTTGCGCGATGGTTTGCGTGCAGGTGGCATGGGCTTTTCTTCCACATGGTCACCAAGTCATAACGACCACACAGGTGTTCCTGTTCCGTCGCGTCACGGTTCACGTAAAGAACTCATTGCGTTGTGCGCAGTAGTTGAAGAGTTCCCCGGAACCACACTTGAATTCATTCCTGCTGTTGGTGAATTTGCTCAAGAGACCTTCGAACTCATGGGCGACATGAGTGCCGCAGCAAACCGTCCGTTGAACTGGAACTTGTTGCAGGTGTATGCCCAGAACTGGGAACTTGTTCAACATCAGTTGAAAGGGTTCGATATTGCCGCTGAGCGTGGTGGCAAAGTTATTGCACTAACCTTGCCCGACACCTTCCGTATTCGCTTGAACTTCAAGAGCGGTTTTATTCTCGACATTTTGAACGGTTGGGACGAACTGATGGCGCTTCCCGACGATGTGAAGCTCACCATGATGCGCGATCCGAAGGGTCGTGAAGAAATGAATCGTTTGGCGCAAAGCACACAGGGCCCTACTCGCTCTATTGGTAACTGGGGTGCATACATCTTGCTCGAAACCTTTACCGATAAGTGGCAGAAATACGCAGGGCGCCTCATTGGCGACATTGCAAAAGAACTCAAGGTTGAGCCATGGGATCTCCTCATCGACATTGTCATCGACGACAATTTGCGCACGGTCATTGCCAACCAAGACAAAGGTCAAGATACGGCAACATGGAAGCGTCGTGTTGAAGTGTGGCGTGACGAGCGTGCCATTGTTGGTGCAAGTGACGCTGGTGCTCACCTCGACATGATTGACAGTTTCGCTTTCTCTACCACGCTCATTGCCCGCGCCGTACGTGATGAAAAACTGATGGAACTGGAAGAAGCGGTGTATCACCTCACCGAGCAGCCAGCGCGTTTGTACGGGTTGCGCAATCGCGGTCGAATTGAAGTGGGCTATTGCGCCGATGTTGTGGTGCTCGACCCACTCACCGTTGGCCCTGGCCCTGTATACACAAAGTTCGATATGCCTGCTGGCGCCGGACGTGTATATGGGGAAGCTGAAGGAATCAATCACGTTCTCATCAATGGTGTTGAAACGGTACGTAACGGAGAAATTCTCACAGCACGGCCCGGAACTTTGTTGCGCTCGGGTCGCGATACCGACACCGTGACTGCTCGCTAGAGAGTTTTTGGTCACAAATTCACTCTTGGCGACGCTGCGTCGCCTAGGTTGCTTGTCGTGATGCGACTTGATGCGGCCACAGTACTTCTGCAATGGGCGAGTGGTGGTCTGCTTTTTTGTTGGCTCACTACCCGCAACAGTGAAATTGGCCGTGGTTACACCTGGCTCTTGCATGGTGTGTTCGCCACAATGGCTGCAGGTGCATTTGCCTGCGGGCTCACCTTAGGCGTGGTGCCCGTGCGCGAAGGCGCATCGCTAATAGTTGCGTTACTTGCACTTCTCACATTGCGTAAGACCCCTCCTCATCGCTTGCTTATTGCGCCACTCATTGGTGGTATTGGTGTTGTTGCTGGAGCGCTCGATGTTGCGAGCGGCCTTGGCGATTCACTGTTGGCGTCATTTCGTGTTGTGATTGGCGCAATGTTCTTGGGTGCCATTACCGATGCCATGCTCTTGGGCCACTGGTATTTGGTGCAACCAGGAATGCCGCGCAAGCTTCTCAACGACCTTGTTGACGTCATGTATTGGGCACTACCGCTGGAAGTGCTCGCAATGCTGTTGCCCACGGGAATGGTGAGCGTTATCAACGGCTCTATCGATGATGGCTGGAACGGCACTTTGGGCTGGTTCTGGATTGCCTGTGTGGTTGCAACGGCTGCCTTAGTGGTGGTCACCAAGGCAGCGCTGAAAGAACGCAGTTATTCAGCAGTCATGGCAGCAACAGGGCTCTTGTATTTGGCAATTCTCACCGCTTTTGGTGTTGATCTTGTTGCACGTGCTGTTCTTGCTGGTTAGGAACTTCGCTCACAGTTTTTCTCATGCTGCCTTGAACATCTAGCGTGAGCGGAATGGAAGCTTTCCCACGCACAATTTTTGATGAAGTCCACCAGCAATTTCGTTCCACCTTTCGCTCGTGGCTCGATAAAGAAGTAGTGCCTCATCACGAAGAGTGGGAAGCTGCGGGTATTACACCTCGCGAGTTGTGGCTCAACGCTGGCAAGCAAGGCTTCCTTGGTCTCAATGTTCCTGGTGCATATGGCGGCGGCGACACAGACGACTATCACTTTGCGGCAATCATGGCTGAAGAAATTGGTACAACCGGGGTCATTGGTAGCGCTAATGGAATCACTTTGCATAACGACATCGTGTTGCCGTACTTTCTTGGTCTCGCTAACGAAGAACAACGCGCACGATTCTTGCCCGGCATGGTTACTGGTGAAGTCATTGGCGCACTAGGAATTACCGAGCCCAATACGGGAAGTGACGTCGCTGGCATTCGCACGACGGGTCTCAAAAAAGGTGGTGCATTCATTGTGAATGGCGCCAAAACTTTTATCTCCAATGGCATCAACAGCGATGTGGTCATTGTTGTTTGTCGCACCGACCCAGAAAAAGGTCATCGTGGTATTTCACTGCTTCTCGTAGAGCGGGGCATGAAAGGTTTTGAACGCGGTCGCAACCTCAACAAGTTGGGGATGCATGCTCAAGACACCGCAGAGTTGTTCTTTTCCGATGTTGAAGTTCCTGCGGAAAACGTGTT
This sequence comes from Ilumatobacteraceae bacterium, assembly GCA_030726975.1. GTDB lineage: Bacteria > Actinomycetota > Acidimicrobiia > Acidimicrobiales > Ilumatobacteraceae > F1-20-MAGs119. The sequence continues at coordinate 8,029 of JANRCO010000017.1, forward strand.
AGGCGAAGAAGGCAATGGGTTCGTGTATCTCATGACCAACCTTGCCCAAGAGCGCCTCGGTATTGCTGTTGGTGCTGTTGCAGTTGCCGATGCAGCACTGCACTGGACACTCGATTACACCAAAGAACGCAAAGCATTTGGTCAGTCCATTTCGCAATTCCAAAACAGCAAGTTCCTTCTTGCCGAACTTGCAACGGAAGTGCAAATTGCTCAGGTGTATGTAGACCGGTGTGTAGAATTGCACTGTGAAGGCAAGCTGTCGGCAGAACAGGCAGCAGCCGCGAAGTTCTGGACCACTGAACTACAAAATAAAGTGGTTGACCGTTGCTTGCAGTTGCACGGCGGTTATGGCTACATGATGGAATACCCCATTGCGCGAGCCTGGGCCGACAGCCGTATTCAAACCATTTACGGTGGCACCACCGAAATTATGAAGGAAATTGTGGGTCGTTCAATTACAAAATAGCGCCGATAGAGCGCAAGTGCGCTGCATCGAAGCCAAGCTCGTTCACAATTTCATCGCTGTGTTCTCCCACCATCGGAGCCGGGCGGCTGACGCGTAATTTGGTGTCGGAAAAGATCACCGCGGGGCGCACTTCACGCATGTTTCCTGCAGCGTGGTGAGAGCGTTCTACAAACACTTCGTTGTGAACTATCTGTGGGTCTAACGGCAGGTCGGCGATGGTATTCACGCGTGATGCAGGCACATCGTTTTCTTCGGCGCGGCGTAAGAAATCATCGAGGTTTGCCTCGAGTGCGTGCTTCGTCATTGTTGAGACAAGTGCTTCCATATTTTGACCACGATTTTTTGCTGAGGTAAAACGCGGGTCATCGGCAATTGCTTCATGACCAAGTGCTGCACACCAGCCGCGGAACTCGGCATCGCTCACTGCTGCCCCTGCGCAATATCCATCAGACAATTTTGTGACTGAATAATTAGCGCCAAGAGTAGGGGTGCGGTTGACGTCGTCGTCGAGTAACGCTGCATCCATGCCACCGTCAGGCCAGAGGAAAGCAACTGCAGAGTCGAGCATGGCAATCGTGAGGTGTTGACCCTTGGCAATGCCGCGTTCGCGTGCAAATAGTGCAGAGGTAATGCTTTGCATTGCGGTATACGAGGTGACCTTGTCGCACACCAAGTTGCGCAACATGCCAGGCGCTCCTGTTGCGGGGTCAGTTTGTACTGCTGCCATGCCACTTGCGGCTTGAATGACGTTGTCGTACACACGACGGTGGCTGTTGGGCCCAGTTGGCCCGTATCCGCTCACCGACACATAAATAAGATTGGGGTTGAACTTCTTCACGTCGTCGTAACCAAGACCTAAACGGTCCATAGCGCCGGGGCGGAAGTTCTGAATGAACACGTCGGCTTCAGCGATGAGTTTTTTGAGAACGTCAAGACCTTCGGCTTGTTTCACGTTCAATGTGATGGCTCGCTTGCCACGGTTGTTGAGTGAGAACAAACCAGTCATGCCACCTTTGCTCGTGCCAAGAAATCGCATGAGGTCACCAAGACCTGGTGACTCCACTTTGATGACGTCTGCACCGTAGTCGGCAAGCATCATTGCGGTGAGTGGTCCGGAAATCATTACCGACATGTCGACAACTTTGATTCCTGCGAGTGGTCCTGTATTTGTAGTCATATCTCTCCCCAAAAGTAAAACTGTTTATATCGTTGCAGATGGAGCCACTAATGGCCATGGTCGTGAGCGCTCAATTGCCAAACCCAGTTCCAAAAGAACCTGTTCTTGAAAGTGTTTGCCCACAATTTGCAAGCCAACGGGTAGCCCATCTACCTGCCCGGCAGGCACCGATAATGCGGGGTTTCCGTGCAGGTTTGCAGGGAAAGTGAGTTTGCCATTGTTGGCCGCACCACCTTTTTCTCCACCGAAAGTATCGGGGAGGGGGCCTTCTGCAGCAAAGGCAATATCGGGGTTACTTGCGGTGAGCACAACGTCAACTTCAGAGAAGATGGCGGCCATGCGCTCATTTAATTTCATACGCCGTTGTTCAATTTTGTCGCGCGCAGCTGAGCTGTAGAGCCCACTTGTGAACTCTAAGCCCATGCGAATTTCTGGTGTAAGTACATCGGCACACTCTGGCCAAAACTCAGCGAGTTCTGCAGCAATAGAGATCATTCCTGAAATAGACCATGCGGCGCCCATGCTGGGCAAGTCGGTATTCACGTTGTCGACGCGACGCAACCCTTGTGAACTAATGAGCCACTCGGCGGTCTCATTCAATACGTTCCACATGTGTGGCGACACCACAGCGCCACCCCAGTTCGGCACCACTGCAACGCGCAACCCACGTAAGGAAAGTGTGCCGAGTGCATCTTCCCACCCTGCCTCGCGCGGCAAACTGAATGGGTCGCGTGCATCGTGACCATTAGCAATGTCGAACCATCGTGCGGTGTCGCGAATACTGCGCGAAACACACCCTGTTGTGGTGGTGAGATTTCCCATGTAGTGCTGTGGCGCGCGCGGAATGCGACCATAGGTTGCTTTCAACCCAACAAGCCCCGTGAAGCCCGCGGGAATACGAATAGATCCACCGCCATCGCCTGCGGTTGCGCTTGTGCATAAACCGCCAGCAACTGCAGCAGCAGCGCCGCCCGATGAACCACCAGGTGTGAGACCTGTACGCCACGGGTTGTGCGTGGCGCCATTCAAAACAGTGCGGGTGACATTGACACCACCAAATTCACTTGCCGTGGTGAGCCCGAAGGGAACCATGCCACCTTCGTGCTGCAGGCGTTGCACCATGATGGACGTGTGCTCGGCAACACGGTCGGCAAAGACTGCACATGCAGAAGTGTCGGGCCAACCCTGAACTGAATCTAACTCTTTGACTGCGAGTGGCACGCCACCAAAGGGGAGCGACGTGTCGGCGGTTTGTGCCGCGGCAAGAGCGCTGGTTGCATCGATGAAACTAAATGCATTGAGGTCGCTTTTTTCAATATCGCGCAAAGTGGCAGCGAGTTCTTCAGCGGGGCTGCGTCGTTTGGCACGAAATTCTTCGACGAGAGAACATGCATCTCCTTGCCAAGATTCGCGGAAGCTGTGTGGGGATGTGTCTGACATATCACTGCAAACTACAACGCTTTGGCCCTGTGCGTATTAGCGTCGTGAAGGTATGGATACCGTTGAATTTCTTGGGCTGAAAAGTAGCCATAATCCCTTCCGCTGGCACTTAGAGGTAGTTCCTCATATCTCCACCTCTGTCAATTTTCTCTTTGGCGGCTGTGGGCTTGCTGCAGCAATTTCGGCCATGGAAGCCACAACGGGGCGCAATCTCATTTGGGCCACTGCTCAGTACCTTTCCTATGCGCGGCCAGGTGAAGTGATGGATATCGATGTCACGGTGTCGGTATCGGGGCATCAAATGACCCAAGCTCGTGCTGTTTGCCATGTGGGGGAGCGAGAAATTCTCACCGTCAATGCCGCACTCGGCGATCGTCCACTCGATATGCACGGCCAGTTCGAAGCCATGCCTGTCGTTCCTCCGCCAGATGACTGCCCGTTGTTTATTCATCGCGGTCTTCAAGAAGGTTCCATCAACGAACGCATTGAAAAAAGACTGGTGAAAGGGCGCCAAATTGCCACGCTCGACAAAACAGTGGGCGATGGTCAAACGCTCATGTGGGCACGTATTCCCGGTGTCATTCAAGGCGTCGACGCCAGTGCCCTTGCGGTGCTGGGCGATTACATTCCCCTTGGCGTGAGCCAAGCCATGGGCATTCGTGGTGGGGGCAACAGCCTCGACAACACATTGCGTGTGGTGCGCCTGGTGCCCACGGAATGGGTTTTGCTCGATATCCGTATTCATGCCATCGACCGCGGTTTTGCGCATGGTTTGGTGCACATGTTTGCCGAAGACGGAACGCTCATGGCAACCGCCAGTCAAAGTTGCATCGTTCGTTTCTGGAAAGATGAAGTGCCTAAAGATAAGGAAGTCTCATGAGCCAAGCCATCCCTCGACGTAACGGAATGACCGTTCCACTCCCTGGGCATCTCCATTCGCATCGTGAAAAACTCAGTGAATTAGCCGACCTCGGCTACAGCGACATCTGGTCTGCAGAATCAGACGGCGCCGATGCATTTACTCCACTCGCAATGGCTGCTGCATGGGAACCACGGTTGCGTTTAGGAACAGCAATTGTTCCGGCATTCACGCGCTCACCGGCTGCTTTTGCACAATGCGTTGCATCACTTGCCGATGCTGCACCCGGGCGCTTTGCCATTGGCATTGGTTCGTCGAGCAACGTCATTGTTGAAAAGTGGAATGGCGTACCTTTTGTAGAGCCCTACAAGAAAGTGAGAGACATCGTGCGTTTTCTGCACGACTCCTTTGAGGGTGAAAAAATCGTTAAGAAGTACGACACATTTGAAATTAACGGTTTCCGTTTAGGTGTGAAGCCTGAGGTGAAGCCGAAGATCCTTGTTGCTGCTTTGCGTGAAGGAATGTTGCGCTTGGCTGCGCGCGAAGCCGATGGCACCATCATCAACTGGCTCTCAGCTGAAGACGTGAAAAAAGTTGCTGCAGTGGTGAACGGCGCAGCAAATGGTGTACCAAAAGAAATTGTGTGCCGTATTTTCGTGTGCCCAAGTGAAAACGCTGAAGTGGTGCGCAAAGCCGCTCGGTTTGCCATTACGGCTTACATGAATGTTCCGGTATACGCACAGTTCCACGAGTGGTTGGGCCGTGGCCCAGCATTTCAAGGCATGTGGGATGCATGGAAAGCTGGCGACAGAAAAGCTGCACTTGCTGCGATTCCCGATGAAGTAGTCGACCAACTCATTGTTCATGGCTCGCCTGAAAAGTGCCGTGCACAAATTGATCAGTACTTCGCAAACGGAGTCACCACAAGCTCAATTGCCATTATGGCCTTCGACCCAGAGTTGAGTCATTGGGATGCAGTGAAGGCGCTCAGCCCGAGCGCATCGTAAATTTATAGCAAGGCGTCGGCGAGGCGATTCCACTGCGTCATGGGCACCACCTGTGGCGTGTCGGTGAGTACCTGAATGCACACATGGTTGGCGCCTGCAGCGTGATGCTCGGCGACACGATTTTTAATGGTTGCTTCGTCTCCACACACGATGACTGCATCGATGAGGCGTTGAGAAGGTTCACCGTTGCCTGCGTCGATGTCGGCATCGGAAAAACCCACGCGCTTCAAGCTGTTGGTGTAGTTCGGCAAGCGTAAGTAGCGAGTCATGCCAGCAACAGCAATAGCGCGCGCCTTTGCCTTGTCTGTTTCCAAAACAACCATTTGTTCAACGGCAAGGTTTGCTGCAGGGTTGGTGCTGTCAATGTCGCCGCGAGCGAGCGCAGTGTGTTCAGGTGGCATGAAGTAAGTAAGCGCACCCGATGTGCGTTCGCCAGCAAGACCCACCATGCGTGGGCCTAGTGCACCCAACATGCGATGTGGAGTGGTGTTTGGTGTGGGGCCCATATATGTGGCCTTGTCGATGGTGTCGAGGTAGTTCTTCATGAGGGTGAGCGGGGTGTTGTACGCGGCATCTAAAACGCGATTCACAAACGTGGAATGGCTCACACCAATACCCAATACAAATCGACCTTCGTGTGCTTCAGAAACAGCCATCCACCCACTGTGCATGGAAAGGGCAGTGCGTACCTGCGCATTGGCTACGCCCGATGCAATACGAATGTTTTTGCTGGAGTTCAAGAGCAACATGGCATTGGCAAACACTTCGCGGTTCACCGATTCGCCAATCCATAGTGTTGGCCAACCGCGCTCGTCAAGTGCAGCAATGCCTTCGCGCACAATGGGGGAGCGCTGTGTTTCAAATGCACCGGTGAAAATGCCAACTGTGCCGAGGTTGAGTGTGGGGGTTGTCATGTTGCTCGCTCGCTTCTCTTGAGAAGCAAACGTTAACGAAAACTAGGCCGCGTTGGTGCGTTGGGCTTCTTTTTCGGAGCGTTGAAGTTCTTCGCGCCGAGCTTGCTCAGCGAGTTGAGCTTTGATGAGCGCTATGTGTTTGAGCCCCAACTCACGCGTATGACGAGACAGCCGTGTTTGGCGTGGAGTGAACCCGGGGAGTGTGGCATTCGTTGTCATGAAAAAATCATGCCAACGAGGTGTCACATGCTATTTGGCGCCGGGCATCCAGTTGCCGTGAAACCCTGCAGGCACACGCTGTGGCAGGTGCACGCGGGCAACAGGGCCTGCTGCAAGATCTTCAGCATTGAAGATGCAAAAGTCGGTGGTCATTGCGGCAAGGTCGGTGGCGTACACCATGACATATGCACCAAGTTCACCTGGTCGTGTGGGGTCGTCGGCAACAACGGCTTCACCAATGGCGGTGCCTGGCCCAAAGGCGAAGGTTTGGTCGCTGCCACCTTCGAGGTCATAGCGAATGATGCCATTGAAACCAAGGCCCATTGGGCCATCGAGGGTTGCTGAGGCAAAGCCATAGCGGTGCTTCAAGCCCAAGAGGTCGTCGTGCAAGCGCGGGAAGTCGCTGCGCAGATCGTGAATCATTTCTTCTTTCACGGTGCCGGTGGTGAGGTCGATGGTCCACTTGGCCATGCCGACGCCGTCTACCGCAGCAATGCCACTTGGCGCATCGCCTGTTGCCTCGAAGTCGAGGTCGACGTTTGGCATACGGCATCCATAAGCAACGATGCGCTCGTGGCCATCGCTGCCAACTTCTTCCCATGCATTCAAGAAGTGGAATACATAGCAGGGGTCGATGTCGAACCAACGCACGTCGGCATCGCTGCCATGACGCGGCATCACACCAATGCGTGCACCAAGATCTGGCTGCCACATTGATTTGCCTTCCATTGCTGCTGCAATGACTGCAGGCAAATCGAAAATGATGGAGTAATTGCGCGTCGTGAGGAAGTCGTGCATCATGACGCCTTCGGGAATGGTGATGGGTGTGCTGTGCACAAGGTTGCCGTGTTTGTCGGCAACGTGGTAACGCAAGAAAGGTTGTCCGCCAATGGGGTCGTAACCAATGATGATGAGTTCACCGGTCTCGGGGCACCACTTTGGGTGAGCTGTCATGGAGCCTTCAAGTTTTCCGGCGTAGTCCATGATGCCAACAGTGTCGAGCTCGCGGGTGATTTCCGATGGTGGACCACCTTCCCACAGGCCAAGAATTTTGTCGGCGTGGCGAATGATGTTGGTGTTCGCTGCATTTTTGAAAATGCCACATTCGGCCATGATGTCTTCAGGTGGGAATTGGAAATTGAGAATGCCGCCAAAGAGTGCTTTTTCTTGTTCACGTTCGTGGCGCAAACCAGGTGTTTCAATCCACCTGTTCTTGTAGCGAGCTTTGCCGTTTTCCAAATACACAGCGTGAATCATCCCGTCGCCATCGAACCAGTGGTAGCGACCCATGGGTGCAAACTGTGGGTTCGCGCCATTGCGCATGTACACGCCAGTGAGTGCGGCAGGAATTTCGCCAGTGACGCGCAAGTTGGCTTCGTTCATCTCGTCGAAAACGGGTCCGTACGCTCCACGAAGAAAAGGGCTGTAGTCGGCAAAGGGCTGTGATTCAAGTGCGGTCATAAAGCAATGTTAGACGGAAATGAGGGGGTGGGCTACCAGCGGGTAGAGCCAAAACGATACGGTAGAAGCGATGTCGCAAGCGGAAAGCCACCCACAGGACGGCCCCGCTACCGCGGAGGGCTGGAAACTTTTACGCAAGGTACTGCGTGAACAGCGCAGAGGTTTGCTACAAGGCGTGGCCATTGGGCTCATGTGGAGTGCGGGCAAGGTGTCGATTCCACAACTGTTCAAGCTGGGTGTTGACCGTGGTATTGAACAAAGCGGTTCATTGTTGTTCTGGGCGGGGGCAATTACTTGCGCCGGAATTATTGCAGGCTTTTTCGCTGGCTGGCGCAGATGGATTGGTTTTCGCGAGAGCAGATGGACAGAAAGTTCGCTGCGTGAGCGTCTCTTCACACATTTACAGGGCCTGCACATCGGGTATCACGACATGACCCAAACAGGGCAACTCATGAGTCGTGCCTCAAGCGACCTTGGCCAAATTCAGGGTTTTGTTGTGATGATTCCCATCACAATTTCCAACGTAGCCATGGTGCTTGCCGTGATGGTGATTTTGCTGTCGAGCCAACCCATGCTTGCCATAACTGCGCTCGCACCTTTGCCGTTTATCAACCTGGCCGCGCGACGTTTTTCTCACGACATTCATCCGGCAGTTCTTGCGATACAAGCAGAACAAGCAGAACTCGCCAACGTTGTTGAAGAAAGTGTGTCGGGTATTCGCGTTGTGAAAGGTTTTGGTGCTGAAGCAACACAAATGCGCAAGTTAGAAAAAGAAGCGAACGATATTCGTCATGTCTCACTCGGGGCCGCAAAAATACGCAGCAAATTTCTGCCAGGTATAGACCTTTTGCCGTCTATTGGTCTCATCGCTGTTTTAGGCATTGGCGGACACCGCGTCATTAATGGCCAAATGAGTGTGGGCGACCTTGTTGCATTCAATACGTATCTCACCATGCTCATCTGGCCATTGCGCAATATTGGAATGACAGTGGCTTTTGGTCAACGCGCTGCTGCGGCACTGATGCGTGTGAATGAAGTGTTGTCGACCGAACCAGCAATTGCCGACCCACCAAAACCCGTTGCACTCCCCAGTAGAGCAAGTTCAGCTTTTACGGGTGCAGTGACCTTCAGCAATGTTTCATTTGGCTACAACAATGGCCAAGAAGTGCTGAGCAATTTAGATCTGGTCATTCAGCCTGGAGAATCTGTAGCAATTGTTGGGGCAACAGGAAGCGGTAAGAGCACCCTGGCACGTTTGCTGTTGCGTTTTTACGACACGACTTCTGGTGACATCACTCTTGATGGCATCGATATTCGCCAGTTGCGTCTATCAGAACTGCGGCGTGCGGTTGCAGTGGTATTTGAAGACACTTTGTTATTCAACGACACAGTTGCAGCCAATATTGCCTTTTCAGATCCCAATGCGCTGCAAGATCGTATTGAAAGTGCGGCTCGTTTAGCTGGGGCACACGAGTTCATCTTGGAACTTCCCGAGGGGTACAACACTGTTCTGGGTGAGCGCGGATACTCGCTCTCGGGTGGGCAACGTCAACGCATTGCCATTGCACGTGCCATTGTGGCCGACCCCCGCGTGTTGGTGCTTGACGATGCAACATCTGCAGTGGACCCCGCCAAGGAAAACGAAATTCGTGAGGCGATGACCACGGTGATGCGTGGTCGTACCACTTTGGTCATTGCGCATCGGCCAGCAACTATTGCACTTGCCAGCAAAGTGGCTTTGCTCGACGAAGGTCGCATTGTTGCTTTTGGTGAACATGCTCACTTGCTTGCGACCAATGCGAAGTATGGCGAAGTTCTTGCTGCGCAAGAAAAGAACATTGCAGAGCAGACCAACCAATTGGTGGGTGAATAGCAATGTGGGGCGGTGGAGCAGTTTCCGAAGAAGATCGTGTATCACGCGATGAAGCTCGCAACCTATTGCGTCGCACTCTTGCCATGGCGGCACCTTTTCGCAAAACAATGCTTGCTGCACTTGCTTGCGTTATCGCGGTCACGTTGTGCACATTGGCGGGCCCCGTGCTTGTGCGCCATGGTATCGATGCGGGAATTCGCGCAAAGAACACTCGCTCGCTCAATATTTCGGTCATTGCTTATATTGCGGTGACCTGTATTGCGTATTGCTTTGGGCGTGCACAATACATTTTCATTAACCGTGCTGGCGAGAATCTATTACGCGTCTTGCGTTTGCGTGTTTTCTCGCAAATGCAAAAACAGTCAATGGCATTCTACGACCGAGAAAAAGCCGGTGTTCTGGTAGCACGCATGACCGCCGATATTGAGAGCATGAGTGAACTGGTGCAGTGGGGTTTATTGCAGTTCATTTCAGCAGGTTTTCTTTTGTTCCTAGCGGTGATCTTGCTCTTCACATTGTCGTGGCAACTCACCATTGTGGCGTTGCTCGTGATGCCAGTCATTTTCGTTGCCTCAATCAAGTTCCAACGCGATTCCAACAAGGCATATTTAGATGTGCGCGAACACGTGGGCACAAACCTCTCTGCCCTGCAAGAAGGAATTACTGGCGTGCGAGTCATCCAGGCTTACGCCCGTGAAGAGGAACAGATTCGACGCTTCCGTGCATCGAACGATGCTCTTTATAAAAGCCACATGCACAGTGTGAAAGTCAGCATGTGGTACTTCGGCTTTGTGGAGTTCGCCGGCATTTTTGCCTCTGCGCTCATTGTGGGCATGGGTGGATGGCTTGTGCATCGAGGAAGTGTGTCGGTGGGAACAGTGGTGGCGTTTGTACTACTTCTTGCCAACTTGTTCGACCCCGTTCAACAGTTGTCGCAGCTCTATAACACCATGCAGTCTGCAGGCGCGGCGCTGAAAAAGTTGTACGGCATTATGGACGCGGTACCCGAAGTGAATGAATCTATTTCTGCAGTTGATTTGCCAGAGCATGGCGACCTAGTGGTGAGCGGTGCCACATTCACATATGCAACAGGTGCTCAGCCCGCATTGTGCAATGTTTCTATTGCAGTGCCCAATGGCAAGCGTCTGGCACTGGTGGGGCCAACTGGCGCCGGTAAGTCGACCCTTGCGAAGTTGATGGCGCGCTTGTATGACCCAAATGTTGGTTCCATTACATATGGTGGCGTGAACTTGCGTGATGCAACGATGCAGTCGTTACGCGAGCGCATCGTGGTGGTGCCGCAAGAAGGGTTCCTTTTCAACGGAACTATTCGTGAAAATCTGCGCATTGCAAAAAGTGAAGCAACCGATGCAGAGATTGAAAGTGCACTGCACGCTTTGGGCGTATATGAACGCTTTATGGCGTTTCCCGAAGGTCTCGACACCGAAGTGCATGAGCGCGGGTCGCGCTTGTCTGCAGGGGAGCGTCAACTCGTTTCTCTTGCGCGAGCAGCTCTTGTTGACCCTGCTGTGCTCGTGCTCGACGAAGCAACCTCGAACCTCGACCCTGGTACGGAAAAAGATGTTGAAGCAGCCCTAGAAGCGTTAATGCAAGGGCGCAGCGTTGTGGTTGTTGCGCACCGACTCACCACGGTTCAACGCGCCGATGCCATTGGGGTTGTCGACCATTCCGAACTGGTGGAATGGGGAACGCACAGTGAACTAGTGGAGAAGAACGGAAAGTATGCCGCGCTCGTCAATGCTTGGAACGCCAGCCAGCCGACACGTTAGAAGCTGGCTGGTGGAGCTGGTGGCCCGAAGCGGTTAATGGAAACATCGCCAGGCTGGGCCCAAAAAATGAGGTTGCCAATGGGGAGAAGAATCCACCAACCCGATTTATTGACATCGTGCATGCGACGAATACCAAACATGATTTGTGGAAGAAAAATAGCCGCGGAGAAGATGTTGCCTCCACTTGTGCTCACACCCGATACGAGAAGCTGCGCAACAATGGTGAAAAGCATCCACCACCAAAAATCGTTTCGTCGCGCGCGACCTTTGTAGTTGATGTAGTTCACAAACCCGAGTTTGACTGCGGTAACAATAGGCATGAGGCGAACTTAGCGGGCGACGAAGTATTTTGCGCGGGGATGATGGCAAATGATTGCTGAAGTTGTTTGTTCAGGCTGGTATTGCCAGCCCGTTTCTTCGCTCACTTCAATGCCAAGTCGTCCTGCTTCAAGTAGAGCAGCCACGGTTGCGTTGTCTTCTAATTCTGGGCAAGCGGGGTATCCCCACGAATAGCGCCCTCCGCGGTATTGCTGGCGAAAGAGTCCATGCAGAGATGGCCCGTCTTCTTCAACAAAGCCCCATTCGGAGCGAATGCGATGGTGCCAATACTCGGCAAGAGCTTCAGCCATTTCCACACCAAGGCCGTGCAAGATGAGATAGTCCTGATACTTGTTCTGCTCAAACAACTCAGCTGCCATTTCACTGACCGCATTACCCATGGTCACAATGTGGAACGCTGCGTAGTCTTTTTCGCCCGACTCAACACTGCGGAAGAAATCGGCAATGCAGAGAAATGGTTCTTCGCGTTGGCGTGGGTAGTGAAAGCGACACTGTTCAGTAGTGCGGGTGTCGTCGGTGTACACCACAAGATCGGTACCGTCGGCGTTAACCGGGAAGTAGCCGTACACCACTTGCGGCAACAGCACGCCACTAGTTTTGGCATTGCTCAATTGTTCGCGCAACAAAGGGCGTAAGCGATCTTTAAATTGTTCATCGGTTTCGCCATTTTCCGGGCGGAACTGCCACTGGTTGCGAAAGATTGCCGTTTCATTGATGTAAGCGGCAATATCGTCGATTGCTAGACCCTTCACCACTTTTGAACCAAGGAATGGAGGTGTGAACACCGGGTTGTCGGTCGCAGCATCTGGAGAGCGATGCGGCAATTCCACTTCTTCGCGTTCTGCCTTTTTGCGATCGGGAAGGACGCGACCGCTCGGGATGCGCCCGAAATCGGGGTCAACGACACCGTCACGTTTAATCGACATAATTTTGTCGAGCGTGTAGAGCCCTTCAAAGGCGTCGCGACCGTAAAACACGCGGCCGTCGTACACCTCGCGCAGATCTTTTTCTACGTAGGTACGTGTGAGTGCAGCACCGCCCAAAATGACGGGAATTTCCGACAGTCCAACCGCGTTCAACTCTTGCAAGTTTTCGCGCATGATGAGTGTGCTCTTCACTAAGAGGCCACTCATACCAAGTGCATCGGCATTGACCTCTTGAACTTTGGCAATCATGTCGGCAATAGAGACCTTGATTCCCATGTTCACCACTTCGTAGCCATTGTTGGTGCAAATGATGTCGACCAAGTTCTTGCCAATGTCGTGAACGTCGCCTTTCACTGTGGCGAGCACAAGGCGACCCTTGGAGGTTTGCCCATCAACTTTTTCCATGAAGGGTTCAAGGTGTGCAACGGCAGTTTTCATTGTTTCTGCGCTTTGCAAAACAAACGGCAATTGCATTTGTCCTGAACCGAACAACTCACCAACAACTTTCATGCCTTCAAGAAGAATGTTGTTAATGATGTCGAGTGGTGGAATGCCTTGTGCCATAGCGGTGTTGAGATCGTCGGTGAGCCCGTCGCGCTCGGCGTCGATGATGCGTTGCTTCAAAATGCGTTCAAGTGTCCAGTCGCTGCGGTCTTCTTTCACCGCATCAACCGACTTCACATCTTCAAAGAGGCGCAGCAAAACATTGAGTGCATTTTCACCCTTAATCTCTTCGTCGTAGATGAGCGCTCGGCATACTTCTTTTTGCTCTTCAGGAATACGTGAGAGAGGCAAAATTTTGCTGGCATGAACAATTGCCGAGTCGAGACCAATGGCCGTACATTCGGCAAGAAAGACGCTGTTCAACACCTGGCGCAGTGCTGGCTTCAAACCAAAGCTCACGTTCGACAAGCCCAGTGTGGTGAAAGCGCCGGGTATTTCTTCTTTAATGCGACGAATGGCTTCCATGGTTGCCAAGCCGTCGCGACGCAGATCTTTGTCGCCGGTACCAATAGGGAAGGTGAGCGCGTCGAAGATGAGATCAGATGAACGCAAGCCGTAGCGCTCGGTGGCAATTTTGTTGAGGCGATGTGCCACTTCCATTTTCCACTCAACATCGCGTGCCTGACCGCGTTCGTCGATGAGCAAGCAAATAACCGCACATCCGTAGTCGCGAGCAAGGCTAAAGACGCGGTCGAGTCGGCTGCCTGGCGCTTCACCGTCTTCAAGGTTGGCCGAGTTCAATACGCCACGACCACCGCTGTGTACAAGGCCTGCTTCCATTACTTGGGGTTCGGTGCTGTCGAATACCAACGGAACGCTCACTTGCGAACCGAATCTGCTGGCAATGGAGTCCATGTCGACGACGCCATCGCGGCCTACATAGTCAACACAGACGTCAATAACGTGTGCACCTTCACGTATTTGCTCGGCGCCCATTTTGGTGCAACCGTCCCAGTCGGCTTCAAGCATGAGGTCGCGAAATGCTCGTGAGCCGTTGGTGTTGGTGCGTTCTCCAATAATAAGAAATGAATTGTCTTGAATAATGGGTACCGATGAATACAAAGAGGTAAGTGCAGGCTCAAAGTTGAAATTGCGTGGAGCAGGTGTGAGGTCGCGTACTGCTTCTACAACCTGGCGCAGATGCTCTGGGGTGGTGCCACAGCAGCCACCCACAATGCCAACGCCTAAATCTTCCACGTGATGCTTGTGGTACGAAGCGAGCTCGGCCGGTGTGAGGTCGTAATGCGTGCGGCCATTTAAAACGCTCGGTAAGCCAGCATTAGGCAAGACAGAAATAGGGATAGGTGAGTGTTGCGAGAGGTGACGCAAGTGCTCTTGCATTTCAGCGGGCCCAGTTGCGCAGTTGATGCCAATGACGTCGGGGCGCATTGCTTCGAGAGCAACTAGCGCAGCACCAATTTCGGTACCCACCAACATGCGGCCTGTTGTTTCCATGGTGACTTGCACCTGAATGGGAATTTCACGACCCACAATTTTCATTGCTTGGCGACATGCTTGCATTGCTGCCTTAATTTGCAGCAAGTCCATGCAGGTTTCAATGAGGAAAAGGTCTGAGCCGCCATCAAGAAGTCCGCGTGCTTGTTCTACGTACGAGTCGCGCAGTTCGGCAAAGCCGATGTGCCCAAGGCTCGGCAGTTTGGTGCCGGGGCCCATTGAACCTGCAACGAAGCGAGTACGACCGTCGGATTCGTAGCTACTTGCCATCTCGCGAGCAAGAGATGCCGCTACAGCGTTGAGCTCGTATGACTTTTCAGGAATGGCATATTCCGTGAGAACAGTAGAGAAAGATCCGAAACTTGCCGTTTCAATTGCGTCAACGCCGACCTTGAGAAAGGCGTCGTGCATGGAGCGAATCACATCGGGGCGAGTGAGACAGAGCATTTCGTTGCAACCTTCAAGAGCGGCACCACCAAAATCGTCTGGGCCAAGATCAAGATCTTGCACAAAAGTGCCAAAGGCACCATCAAATACGATGACTCGTTCGTTCACGGCCTGAAGATAGGTCTGTCTTTTCATCTCCAGTACAAGTTATCGGCACAGGATCAGGTGCTCGTAACTCTCCCGCACTAACGTTGTAACAAATGGCACGCGAACCGATCTACACACGTGATGGCGACGATGGCACTACTGGCCTCTTTTACGGAGGAAGGGTGCCCAAAGACTCAGCGCTACCACGCGCCTATGGCACCGTCGACGAGGCGCAAGCCGTGTTGGGGCTTGCTCGTAGTGCTGCGGTGAGCAACAGTGGCGATGCTCGTTCTCAAGAAGTGGTCACGATGCTCGAGCCATTCATGCGCGACTTATGGGTGCTTATGGCTGAACTGGCCACATTGCCTGAGAATCGCCACAAGCTAGTGCCAGAAAAGTCGTGTGTGTCAGCAGAGATGGTGACCAACATGGAACAACTCATCGACAAGCTCGATACGCAATTTGAACACCCCACGGAGTTTGTGGTTCCCGGCGAGCACCCGGTGTCGGCATGGCTCGATCTTGCACGCACCGTTGTGCGTCGTGCAGAACGTCATTCGCTTGCTGCTGCACCAGCTCCATCTCATGTAGTTCCATATCTGAATCGGATGTCCGACTTGTTGTGGACCATGGCACGTTGGCAAGAGGGTACGAGTCGCCCAGTGCGCAGCGTTTAGACTTCGCATGTGACTATTCAATTCAGCGTTTCCACCTCATCTCGTTCACAAGCAAGCGCCATTGGTGTACCAGTGGGCACCGACGGGCCAGTATCTCCAAAAATTGGTCTCAATCGTAAGCAGTTAGCTGAGCGGGGCTTCGACGGACGAGTGGGTCAAACTTTGGTGCTGCACGGTTTAGGTGGTGCATCTATTGTTGTGGCCGTCGGCGTTGGCGCAAGTAATTCCTTAACCCCCAACGATGCTCGTAAAGCAGCTGCAGCCTTTGCTCGCGCTGCAGGCAAGATGGAAAGCTTGTCAACCTCGCTTGCCAACTTGGGTCGTGGCAGCAAAGCAAACATTGCGCAAGCTGTTGTTGAAGGAATTCAACTGGCGACGCATCGCTACAGTTCACTGAAGAGCGATAAGAATTTCGCTTCACCGTTACGTGACGTAGTGCTGGTGGCAACTGCAGCTAATGCAACAGCAATTTCACGTGGAGTAAAAGACGGAGCAGTCATTGCCAATGCAGTGTGCACGGCACGCGATTTTGCAAACATGCCCCCTGCGTATCTCACGGCTCGTCACTTTGCTGAAAAGGCACAAGAGATTGCTGCACAAACTGGCCTCGACATCACGGTGTACAACAGAGAAGAACTCATTCAAATGGGTTGTGGCGGCATGATTGGTGTGAACCAGGGAAGCATTGAGCCACCACGCATGGTGAAGTTGTCGTACAACCCCAAGGGTGCAGGCAAAAAGCAGCACGTTGTGCTTGTAGGTAAAGGTGTCATGTACGACTCTGGCGGCATCAGCTTGAAGCCGTCCGACCCATCGCATGCAGTGATGAAGATGGACATGAGCGGCGCTGCTGCAGTGTTGGCCACCATGAGCACGCTGAGTGCCTTGAAGTGCCAAACGCGGGTCACCGCATTTCTCATGTGCACCGACAACATGCCCTCAGGTAGTGCGTTGAAACTTGGCGACGTACTCACCATGCGCAATGGCAAAACGGTAGAAATTCACAACACCGATGCCGAAGGGCGCCTCATTTTGGCCGACGGTCTCTCGCTCGCTGCTGAACTCAAGCCATCGGCAATTATCGACATTGCAACACTCACCGGAGCCTGCCTGGTGGCACTCGGCGAAAAAGTTGCTGGCGTTTTAGGAACTAACGACAAGCTCATTTCTCAACTAGAAGATGCAGCGGCTCGTGTCGATGAACCCATTTGGCAATTGCCATTGGTGAAGGAATACCGGCGTTTGCTCGACTCCACTGTTGCCGACATGCGCAACATTGGTGGGCCAGCTGGTGGCACCATTACTGCAGGTTTGTTCTTGAGCGAGTTCGTTGGCAACACGCCATGGGCGCATCTCGATATTGCTGGGCCAATGAAAGTTGACGGCGACGATGGTTGGATGCAAAGAGGTGCAACAGCATTTGGCACGCGTCTTCTTATTGACACGGTGACCAGTTTCAAGCCTGTCTAACTCGTTGCATCAGTGAGCCACATTGCATGTGTCTCGCGGAGGTGTTGGGGTAGACGTTGAACATGTCGTGCCGATAACGCAGGTATGCGTGTTCGTACGGCGAGCCCGTAAGAGTATTTCTGCGCCACACCAAACATCACCAACCGGTCAATTCCGCGCGTGAAGGGGCATTCTTTGTCGGTGCGGTAATTCAACCCGAGTGCTGCCGCGGTTTCCGGCAAGTTGAGTTCGTATCCGTCGGGGTAGTGGTCGAACCCGCTCACTAAGCGACGCAAAAGCCAGGTAGAAGTAGGCCCAAGTATGCCGAGCCAATAGTGCTCGACGTAGTCGCTGCGTACTTCGAAACCAGTGGAGTCGACCACAGGGTCGAGCCATGGGTAGACCACCAGTGTTTCGGAATCGTGAAGAACAGTTGCAGTTGAGTTCATGCCTATATGTGTGCATTGTGTGGCACTTGGTGACACAAATTGTTTGATGAACCCAAGAGAGTAAGAATGAAGCGATGTCGGATGAACTACTGAAGCTTGCTCAAGAGTTGTTGGCAGGTGCCGAACGTGTCACCGTGCTCACTGGCGCTGGTATTTCTACCGATTCCGGCATTCCCGATTTTCGTGGGCCCAACGGCGTGTGGACACGCAACCCAGCAGCTGAAAAAGTGGCAACGCTCAAGCACTATTTAGAAGACGAAGAGATTCGCAAAATCGCCTGGCAGAATCGGCTTATTTCACCAGCATGGACTGCACAACCCAACCCTGGGCACCTTGCACTTGTGCAACTGGAACAGCAAGGAAAAATGCACGGTCTCATTACGCAAAACATTGACGAGCTTCATCAACGTGCAGGAAATTCCCCCGAGCTTGTAATTGAAGTGCACGGCACGATGTTTCGCACCGCATGTTGGAGTTGTCATGAGCGACTTCCCATGGAGCACGCCATTGAACGGGTGCGTAACGGCGAGGAAGATCCGCAGTGTTTAGCGTGCGGAGGAATTCTCAAAAGCGACACCATTAGTTTTGGTCAAGCATTGGTGCCCGAGGTCATCGCACGTGCCATGCAGGTGAGTGAAGAGTGCGATGTGTTTGTTGCTGTGGGCTCCACCTTGTCGGTGTTTCCGGCGGCTAATGCCGTGCCTCGGGCAAAAGCAGCGGGAGCAAAAATCATCATTGTGAACGGCGTGCCCACCGAGATGGACCGCTATGCCGATGCGGTATTACTGGGCGATATCAGCGTTCTCTTGCCGCAATTAGTGGCTCTCGCGGGCTGAAGTTGCCCCGAGCCGAAACCCGACCCATCAGGTAGCATTTAGGCATGGCTACATTCCGTGACCTTCTGTCGAAGGCAAAAGCGCAAATTACCGAGGTCGACACCGCTGAAGCGCAAAAGCGCATTCAAGGTGGTGGAGTCATTGTGCTCGATGTTCGCGAGCCAGATGAATTCGACCAAGGTGCGTTGCCCGATGTGTTGCACATTCCCCGTGGGCACTTAGAAGCACAAATTGAAGGCAAGATCATCGACAAAGATGCGCCAGTAGTGGTGTATTGCGCCGGTGGTGTACGTAGTGCGTTTGCCGCACAAACTCTCACTGAAATGGGATACACCAACGTTGTTTCCATGGACGGCGGATTCGGTAAATGGAAAGACGAAGGCCGCACCTGGAAGCTTCCTGTCACGCTCACACCAGAACAGCGCAATCGCTATCAGCGCCATCTGTTGTTGCCAGAAGTTGGCGTTGAAGGTCAAGCAAAATTGCTTGGGGCAAAGGTGCTCATGCTTGGTGCAGGCGGCCTTGGTTCACCAGCAGCGTTGTATTTAGCTGCAGCTGGTGTAGGCACCATTGGCATCATCGATATGGACGTTGTTGATGCGTCGAACTTGCAGCGCCAAATTTTGCACAACCTCGACCGCATTGGCGATCGCAAAGTAGATAGTGCAAAAAAGACACTCACGCTCATGAACCCCGATGTCAACGTGGTTACTTACGACACGCGCCTCGATGCCAGCAACATCATGGACATCATTGCTGGCTACGACGTCATTGTCGACGGTGCCGACAACTTCCCGAGCCGTTACTTACTGAACGATGCCAGCGTGAAGTTGGGCATCCCAGTTGTTCACGGTTCCATTTTCCGCTTTGAAGGAATGGTGAGTGTTTTCCACCCACTCGAAGGCCCTACGTATCGCGACATGGTTCCCGAGCCACCTCCAGCAGAACTTGCACCAAGTTGTGCAGAAGCTGGTGTTCTTGGCGTGTTGCCGGGCATCATCGGCTCCATTCAGGCGCTTGAAACTATTAAGGTCATTTTGAAACTTGGCGAGCCTCTCATTGGTCGCATTCTTGCGGTCGATACCACCGAGATGATTTTCCGCACGTTCAAATTGCGTGCCGACCCATCGAACCCTGTGACCTATGCCAACCGCGATCTCATTCAGGTACGTGACCTCGAAGGACTCTGCGGGCCACAGATGGCTCACTAGGCTGGCAGGGTGCCTGTACGCCCTCGTCATATAGCCATCGTTGGTGCCGGATTCTCGGGTGCGGTCATCGCTCGTGAACTCGCCGAAGCAGGTCATCGTGTCGATGTATTCGACTCGCGACCACATGTAGCGGGCAATTGTCATACAGAGCGTCAAGACGACGATGTGATGGTGCATGTTTATGGGCCACATATTTTTCACACTGCTCATGAACACGTGTGGCAGTACATGAATCGTTTCGGCACCATGATGCCGTACAACCACAAAGTGAAAGCGACCACGCAGGGCAAAGTGTTTTCATTGCCGGTCAACTTGCTCACCATCAATCAATTTTTTGGCAAAACTTTTACGCCAGCAGAGGCTGAAGCATTCATCACTTCCATTGGCGACCAAAGCATTACCGACCCCCAATCATTTCGCGATCAGGGTCTGCGGTTTGTTGGGCCAGAGTTGTACGCAGCATTTTTCGACGGTTACACGCGTAAGCAGTGGGGCGTTGACCCTGTGGAATTGCCTGCAAGCATTTTGGCGCGCTTACCTGTGCGTTTCAACTACGACGATTCGTACTTCAATCATCCCTATCAAGCCATTCCGCGCGACGGATACACGCCCATTGTGGCCAATATTCTCGACCACCCCGCCATCACCGTCACCTTGGGTGTGGTGAAATCGCGTGCCGACCTTGCTGGCGCCGATCACGTGGTGTGGAGTGGCCCCATCGATGCATATTTTGGTTTTGAGCATGGCCGCTTGGGGTATCGCACGCTCGACTTTGAACGTCAAGTGCACGATGGCGACTTCCAAGGCTGTGCAGTAATGAATTATGGCGACCCCGATGTGCCTTACACGCGGATTACTGAACACAAGCACTTTGCACCATGGGAAACACATCAAAAAACGGTCACGTACCACGAATACAGCCGCCTTGCCGACCCCAATGACATTCCGTATTACCCCATTCGCTTGGTGAAAGAAAAAGGTCAACTGCAGCAATATGTGCATGAAGTGGGGAAGTTGAGCAACATCACCTTTGTGGGTCGCTTGGGAACATATCGTTATCTCGATATGGACGTCACAATTCACGAAGCACTTGGCGCAGTTCGAGCATTGCTCACTGCTTGGGAAAATAACTCTGCAGTATCGCCCTTCTCGGTGGACCCACTTTGATGTCTGTTGCAGCATTCCCCGAAATCAACTTGTTGCAGCGCATTTTGCCAGCGCGCGCCGACACGCTCGAGCCACCGCTTTACGAGCGCATTGCGGGCAATGTGCACAGTTTCGATACCTACTTTGGTGTCTTCCCTGCAGCACGCTGGCGGCGTAAATCGGCTGTTCATGCGTTGCATGTAGTACTTGAAGTGTCGGGGCCATGCGAAATTGAAGTAGTAGCAGTGAAGCGCTTAAAAGAAAGCATTGTGACCACACATGTGGCTCAAAGTGCTGGTGTTGTCAACATGCGTGTGTGTGATCTGCAAGACACCACAGTCGATTCCTATTACGTCAGTGTTCGTCGCAATAGCGACAATGGTGGCCGTCTCGTCACCGGTGGTTGGTATTCAGGTGCGGCCCCGTTGCGCGAAGTACGCATGAATGCGGTCATCACCACGTTCAATCGCCAGCCTTACGTACTTGCCAACGTCGAACGGATGCGTCAACTCATTACTGAAGTGCCAAGCATTGAACAATCTTTCCGTGCCACCATTGTCGACAACGGGCGTAACCTAGAAGTTCCAGCAAGTACAGGCATGAGCCCAACACTTATTCCTAACCCGAACTTGGGTGGTGCAGGTGGTTTTGCGCGTGGTCTTATTCATGCGCGCAACGATGGGTGGACCACTCATGTGGTGTTCATGGATGACGACATTTCACTTGAAGTGGAATCGTTAGTACGTACCATTGCGATGTTCCGCTATGCCACCGACGACAAGCTCTGTATTCACGGGGCCATGATCTCAGAAGAAATTCCCTGGATGCAGTTTGAAGCTGGCGCACACTATGCATGGCGTTACACGTATCCGCTGCGTGCAATTGGTCGTGAAGACGACCTGCGCGATCGCATCACAGTGCTGGCCGATGAACTCGAGCCGAAGTTTGAATACACCGCCTGGTGGTATACCGCGTTTCCCATTGCAGTTGGTAAAGAGAACCCGGTACCAGTCTTCGTGCGTGGCGACGACGTTGCCTTTGGCCTCATGCACACTGGCGAGCACAGCATCACCATGAAAGGTGTTGCAGTGTGGCACGCCGACTTTGCCCTCAAAAACGGGCCAATGACTCTGTACTACGAAACCCGCAACATGTTGTTGGTAGAAACATTGGTCTACGACCAGCACAAGTGGTATCACACGGCATATCGCACGTTGTCGTTTGGGTTCCGCAACATTTTCTCACTGCGCTATGCCAGTTTGGAATACATGTTGAAAGGTCTCGACCACTATTTGGAAGGCCCCGATTTCTGGCGCAATGTCGACCATGCGGCAATGCACGATGAAGTGCGCGTGTGCCCCGAAGAAAAAGCTGTGCCGCTGAATGCCGAACTCAGCGCAATTCAAATTCCTGCTGGTATTCCAAAGCCCATTCGTCTCATTGGCTTTATTGCTGCTGTGCCACTTGTTGGTGGTTACATATTGCCGCAGTGGTTGCGTTCCAAAAAGATGGGTGTTGCCCCCATCAACTCACGCGCGGTGGGCTTAGCTACGCGTCGTAACAGTATTTTGCATCGCCATCCACGCCTCGACGAGGGTTACGTGTTGGTGCGCGACACGCCACGTTTCTGGCGCGATATGAAGGCCTTGCGTGTATCGCTCATGCGTTTGCGCCGCGATTACCCACGCTTGAAGCGTGAATATCGTGCGTATTACCCCGAGATGGTGAGTGATGAAGCGTGGGCGCAGCGCTTTGGTGTTTCTATAGACGATCTGCGGTCGTCATCAATGCCAGCCAAGTAGCACGGTTCACGTTGCCTGTAGCACGCAACTTTGCGCGTTGTTGGAACTGCTTCACGTAGTACACCGTGGGTCGGTCGTAATAGCCAGATGTTTTCAATGTAATTTTGAGTACCCGGTTGAGCGTTGCTTGCAAAACTTTCACCGACGGATGCTTCGCGCCGAGGCGCAACACAGATGTGCGTGGCTTTTTATCGAGGCCAAGACTTTTCCACACCTCAATGTCGACAACGCCATCAACCGGAAGTGCCATGGCGGTTTCATACCTCTTAACCAGTGACCTTGTGCTCTTGCCGAAAATGCCATCGGTAGGAATCGCTTTCTTCTTCAGTTTGAAAGCAGCGTTCAGCGACTTCTGCACCAATTTCACCATGTCGCCTCTGTGTTTGGTGCGCAGTGGTAAACCAATCACCACATCGGGAGCCCCTGGTGTTTGGGGGAGCAGACCCTGAGCACGTAGTGCATCGAGTTGTGCACGAATGTATAACGCAAACTCGGTTTGGCCCGTTGCCGTGAGGTGCACATTGTCGTTCTTCACAAACCAACGCCACCTTGGAGTGTCAGATGAATATGTATTCCAGTCGAACAGGGTGACATTTGCATGTGTTGCAGCAATGTTGGCGAGCGCTGTATTCGATACGTCGTACCCAGCCGTTGTGCGCCGAGTAGACATGTTGATGAAAATGATTCTCTGCACGCCTTTGGCAGTAAGCGCAGCTACTACTTGATCTGCTTCGGCGCCAAACGTGCTCGATGAATCGTTGTAGCCCAGTTGAATGACAGCGATTGCCGGTGTCTTATCTGCAGGTAATGAGTTGATGATGGTAATTCCATCGGGTGCTCCTGTGCATGAAGCGCCAATGAGACACCGCGAACTCTGCGCTTGATAATCGACATTGGGGTAGGCAGGGCGAACAATGCTGTTGAACTCAGAAGTAATACTTTCTCCAACCGAGTCACCAATGAACAACATCGGCCCGACCACTGTTGATGTTGATGTTGAGCCGTAAACCGGTGTGGTTTCGTACCACGGAGAACGTAGAGCAAATGCCGATTTAAAATCCCACCCACCCACACTCACTACGCCTGCTGTGCCAGAAATGGTGACCTTGGTTGCATAGCCATTCCAATCGCTTCCTAGCCCGTCGTGGGTGGTAACAACAGAAAGCAGCACACCAATGCTTGGGTACTTCTTTTGAATACTCTTGGCATCAATCACCGCACTCCAATTGAGGTCAGATGAATCGGCCGCAATGTCACCATCGTCAACACGCATGGGGAAAGTTGTGCCGGCAGTTCGGCCACCATTCGACGAGGTGAACTCAGTGCTCACCACGCCACCTTTTGCGGTACGCATAATGAATCCACTGGTGTCGCTGATGGCAGTGTTGGTGCGCATGTCTTCTAAAACCGCAATGGGGCGGCCTATTTTCTCGCGAAGTGCTGCACCGCCGTACACCTGGCACGATTGCGTGTCGCAGGTTTTGGCGTAGCTATAGCGCTTTTGGCCAAGGGAGTACGAGCGTGCAGCAACTGCTTGCGCACGTAGTGCATTCATGCCTGCGCCACCTGCGAGGTCGCCCCAAGACGCAGGAGATTCACGAGGAACTACTCCACGCAAGTAATCGTCGAGTTTCACCAGGTTGACGGTGCGATTTTCTTTGTCGGTTCCATTCACGGCACGAATGGTTCCGCGGTAGTAACGCGTGGCACCCGCGGGTTCACATATGCCAATTGCATCATTTGGCATCACTGCTGCAGATGCATCGTTGCTGAGAGTTGTTGAAACATTGGTGGGGCCAGCAATGTCGGCAACGAGAACGAATTTGTTTGCTACGGGGTCAGATTGTTCAGCAACACAAGTTGGTGTGGTGCTTCCCCATACGCGATACGTGCCCACAGTGCCGGCAATCTCGCGCACCACTAGCGCTGCCCATTTGCGACCCGGCACGGGGTCGTTCTCAAGAAGGAGAGAAGCATTTTCCGACACCATTGCTGTTTGTTTGTTGTCGAGGGCGGTGAGTCGCACACTCATGACGCCGTTGGGTGTGAGATCCGCATCTGCATCGGTGAGTGGCGACAACGTGGTGCCGCCGTAATAGAAGTCGAGAATTTCTTGCCAGGTTTTGCTGTAGGTGGTGGCCCAGCCGAGTGCGCCGTATTGGCTCATGCCACGCCCGTGACCATTTCCTTTGCCGTTCACCAAAATCGATGCGGGGGGTAGACCCGCGAATTCGTCTGCAAATGCAGGGGGAGTGGGTACCGCGAAGAGGAAGGTGCTCAACAAGACCGCCGCAACAATGATGCGACGAAGTTGAGTTGAGGACGCGTGGATCATGTTCCTCCAAAGGGTAGTTGTGCAGACATGATTATTATCGGCAACTACCCCCTCCCCCTTGAGTGTTCTCGGCGCCGTATGTCACGTTTTTTGCAACATTTTGCGCCGAGAAACCTCTTTCGAGGTTCGCAGCGACAAGTTTTGGCTCAAAAGCAATCTGTCGGAATGAAAAGCGCCACACCGTGTAGCCCAAAGATTGCAATTCCGCATCGCGAAGGCGGTCATTTTCAAAAGCATCGCGAGTTGACCCGTGATAGGAAAACCCATCGCATTCCACAATTGCTCGATACTGCCGCCAGAGAAAATCAACTCGGTGATTGCCAACTTGAGCTTGAAATTCAAATGGAGGCAATTTATTCATGAAACAAAGGGACAACATTTTTGCTTCCAAAACACTTTCGGGTTGTGCAGTGTCGAGATCCCATTTATTCAGGAGGTTTTTCAACTGCGTAATGCCGGGGCGACCCTGTTTCGCATGAAGAAAAAGTTGTCGCCATGCAGATTGGATAGTGAATTGATCGGCAACTAAGAAATGTTCAAGTACGCGGTGGGCAAGTGCGGGGTTCCATGCGCACGTATCGAGCAGTGTGCGAAATGGCGAAGTAGAGGGAATTCCTTGCGTGTCGATAGGAGAAAGGTCATAAGTATCAATTGGGCGATGCACGACAGCGCCAACAAGTTTGCGGTGAAGTGGCCGCGTGGGGCTCAGAATATGGATGGGTTCAATGAATGGAAGCGATACTCCATGCAGCCAAGCCGCAGTTGCTCCTCCCGCCATCGCATCTTTCCCAGATGCACGAACTGCAGCAGCAATACGTTGTTCTGGTGACTGCTGTGTGTTGGTGACCGCGCCAATTCCAGGCTGGAGAATAGAGAGATAGCCACGATGAACTGCGCGACTCCAAGAAGAGCGAGAAACGTGAGCAGGAACAACTTCGCCGTGGGCGATGAGGCCGAATTGATCTGCGAATTGCTGAAGTGTGTTGTGGTACATACCTGACTGTGTGCATTAGTCACATGAGAGCGCCACAAATTTTGGTTTCTCGGCGCGTTTCGTCACGAAAAGCGGGACATACGGCGCCGAGAACACTAAAAGTGGGTTATAGCCTGAAGGGATGAAGCAAGAGGTGCGTTTAGGCGTTATTGGTGTGGGAAATGTCGGAGCGGCATTGATCAACCTTGTTCACGAGCGTGCTGAAACAATTACCCAGCGCACAGGCATCACTTTGGTGGTGAGCCGAGCCTCCGTGCGCGATCTTTCACGTGCTCGTGGCGTGTCGCTCGACGCGAAAGCATTCACTGCGAACCCGCTCGACGTGGTCAATGACCCCAATGTCGATGTTGTGGTGGAACTCATGGGCGGAATTGAGCCCGCTCGCGACCTCATCACCCAAGCACTGGGCAAAGGCAAGCCGGTGGTCACGGCAAATAAGGCGCTCCTTGCCGAGCATGGCGCAGAACTTTTTGCTGCTGCCGACGCTGCGGGTGTTGACCTTCTCTTTGAAGCCGCAGTTGCTGGCGGCATTCCATTCATTCGTCCGTTGCGCGAAAGTTTGCGTGGCGAACCGATACGCCGTGTCATGGGCATTGTGAATGGCACCACAAACTTTATTTTGACGAAGATGACAGAAGAGGGTGCCGACTACGCAGCAGTTCTTGCTGAAGCTCAAGCTTTGGGTTATGCCGAAGCCGACCCCACAGCCGATGTTGAAGCATTCGATGCGGCTGCGAAGTGTGCAGTGATTGCGAGCATCGCATTTGGAGCCAACGTCACTTCACACGATGTTCATCGCGAAGGAATTACTACGGTCACAGCGGCCAACATTGCTGTGGCAAAACGCCTCGGTTATGTAGTGAAGTTGCTTGCCATTGCGGAAATCGATGCAGATTCGCAAGAACTTTCTGTACGCGTGCACCCTGCAATGGTGCCACTCAACCACCCACTAGCCAGCGTGCGCGAGGCGTATAACGCCGTGTTCGTCGAGGGCGATGCAGTGGGGTCGTTAATGTTCTACGGCCGTGGTGCCGGTGGCAGCCCAACGGCAAGTGCGGTACTGGGCGACATCATTGACGCTGCAGTGAACTTGAAAAAAGGCACGCACGCCATGCTGGGTTCGTTCTCAAAACCACGCTTCACCGCAATAGATAAAACGCATAGCGAATATATGTTGGCACTTGAAGTGCTCGACCAACCAGGTGTTTTGCACAGCATTACAGGCGTGTTTGCACAAAACGGCGTGAGCATTCGTACAGCCGAACAAGAAGGCATTGGCGAAAATGCACGTCTTGTTTTCATTACACACCTTGCACAAGAAGCTTCGGTCCAAAAGTGTTTGCGCGATTTCGCAGGTCTTGCAGTAGTCAAACGATCGGGTGACTTCATTCGAGTTGTAGGGCAATAACTGATGCAGTACGTATCAACTCGTGGTACTGCGCCCGTCCTCTCTTTTGCCGATGCTGTACTTGCCGGTCTAGCCACCGATGGTGGTTTGTACGTTCCGCAACAGTGGCCGTCTGCTCCAGACACGTTGACCACCGACTACGCATCGCTCGCAGCGTCGGTGATGGCTCCATTTATTGGCGACGAAATTGATGCAAACACATTGCAGAAACTCTGCGGCACTGCATATTCCACATTTCGCGACCCACGTGTCACCCCGCTTGTTCCATTGGAAGCCAATCACTGGATGTTGGAACTTTTCCATGGCCCGACCTTGGCGTTCAAAGACGTGGCTCTGCAGTTTTTGGGTCAATTGTTCGACTTGCTTCTGGAGCAACGTGACGAGCACATCACTATTGTTGGAGCAACAAGCGGTGATACCGGTAGTGCAGCTATTGACGGCGTGAAAAATTGCTCACGTGTAAAAATTGTCATTTTGTACCCAGAGGGTCGCGTGAGCGATGTGCAGCGACGCCAAATGACCACAGTGAATTCACCCAATGTGAAAACACTTGCGGTGAATGGAACCTTCGATGATTGCCAAGACCTTGTGAAGGCAATGTTCAACAATCAAAAGTTTCGTGAACAACAACGCCTGTCGGCAGTGAACTCCATCAACTGGGCACGCATCATGGCTCAAGTGGTGTACTACTTCTCTGCAGCGCAGCAGTTGGCCTCTAGTGGTGTTTCCATTAGCAATGGCGTTTCTTTCAGTGTTCCCACTGGCAACTTTGGCAACGTTTTGTCGGGTTGGATTGCGCGACAAATGGGCGCACCTATTCATCAACTCATCGTTGGCTCAAATTCCAACGATATTTTGACGCGCTTTTTCGCCACACAAGAGATGCGCGCACAAAGCGTGCTGCCAACGCTGAGCCCCAGCATGGATATTCAAGTGTCGTCAAACTTTGAGCGGTTGCTCTTTGAAATGAACAACCGCGATGGTGCACGCACTGCCGACCAACTTGGTCGCTTTCGTTCTGAAGGCGCATTTGCAGTGAGCCCCGAGCAATACAACACCTGGCTTGCACCGGTCTTTCGTGCAGCACGATGTGATGATGCAACAACGCTGGAAGTCATTCGTGATGTGTTTAAAAAAACTGGGCAGCTCATCGACCCACACACTGCAGTGGGTGTGTTCGGTGCGCGTCAGCATCAAGCAGCCGACATTCCAATGGTCACTTTGGCAACTGCTCATGCAGCGAAGTTCCCCGATGCAGTAGAAAAAGCAACAGGGAGCCGGCCGTCGTTGCCCGCGTATCTTGCAGACCTCTTGGACCATGAGGAATATGTGACTGCGGTCGAAAACGACCTGGAAGCGGTACAAAATGCCGTTGCTCGGTTCACTGCCGGTGCTTAATTTTCGCTAAGCGTTGCAACAAGTTCCCCAGGTGGCTATGGTGGGATCATCTCGGGTTGCCGAGATTGATTTCCGAAGCGGCGTCCCGCTCCCGCTCGTTACTGCTTTTGCGGTGTATCTGCGCGAAATCTCGTGAACTTTCACTGATTTCGCCGTGATGACCTGAACGCACATGAGATGGCATATGAAAGGTGGCAGCAATGGCTGCAGAAGCACTAGAGCAATCAGTTCTTGAATCCAAGGACCGTGAACAACTCATGGCAATCGCCCAAGCACTGGGAGTGAAGTCGGTTTCGCGTGCCAAAAAGGCTGAACTCATCGACAAAATTTTGGAGCAAACAGCTCCACCCCTAGAGTCCAAGCGCCCTGCTCGCATTGAGAAGCAAGCACCAAGAGAGGCTGCAGCACCAAAGGAAACACCAGCTGCCAAAGCAGAACCACGTGTGGTCATTGGCATTGACGGTGAACCATTGTCAGAGTGGGAACTCGAGCTCGCCGAACATGAAGGAACGCTCGAGAAGACCGCTTCTGAAGGTCATCGCCCGAATCGCCCGCACAACGACCGTCAACAAAACGATCGTGGCCCACGCCCTGAAAACGATCGCCAGCAAAATGATCGTGGCCCACGCCCACAAGGTGGTCAGCAAAACGATCGCGGTCCGCGTCCACAAGGTGGTCAACAAGGTGGCCAGCCAGGTTTCCAACAGGGTTCACGTTTCGACAACGACCCAGCAAATCGCAATCGCAATCGCAACCGTCGCCGTCGTAAAGGACGTCGTGACGATGAGGGCCCACAGGGCACCGACCGTTATGAAACCGATGTTGACGTTTCAGACGATCCCATCAGTACAGAGCCAGTAGCAGTGTCGGGTTACCTCGACCTGCGTGACGAGGGATACGGCTACTTGCGTGTCAATGGCTACTTGCCAACACGTGAAGATGCATACATCTCGGTGAAGCAAACGCGTCAGTACGGATTGCGCAAAGGCGACCATGTCACTGGCATGGCACGCCCCGCTGCTCGCGGCGAAAAGAACCCGGCAATGCTCGATATCGCTACGTTGAATGGCAAGTCGCCAGACGATGCAAAAAAGCGTCCACGCTTTGAAGATCTCACGCCGTTGTTCCCCGATTCTAAATTGCGTCTCGAAGACGACAATGATCCGGGCAACATGACCGCACGCATCATCGACCTCATTGCGCCAATTGGTAAAGGCCAGCGTGGGCTTATTGTGTCGCCGCCTAAAGCGGGCAAGACCACCATCATGAAGACCATCGTGAGCTCCATTGAAAAGAACAACCCCGAGGTCGACCTCATTGTTCTGCTCATCGATGAACGTCCTGAAGAAGTAACCGACATGAAGCGCACCGTTCGTGGTGAAGTCATTTCATCAACCTTCGACCGTCCGTCTGAAGAGCACACCATCGTTGCGGAAATGGCAATTGAAAAAGCCAAGCGCATGGTGGAAGCTGGCAAAGACGTGGTTGTTGTTCTCGACGGCATTACGCGTCTCTCGCGTGCATACAACCTTGCTGCTCCGGCAACAGGTCGTGTGATGTCGGGTGGTATCGACGCAGGTGCTTTGTACCCACCGAAGAAATTCTTTGGTGCTGCTCGTAACGTGGAAGAGGGTGGAAGTCTCACCATCCTTGCCACGTGTCTGGTGGAAACTAACAGCCGTATGGACGATGCCATCTTTGAAGAATTCAAAGGAACCGGCAACATGGAATTGCGCCTCGATCGCCGCCTCGCCGAGCGTCGTGTGTACCCAGCAATCGATGTCGATGCCTCAAGTACCCGTCACGAAGAGCTGCTCTTCCCACCCAAGCAGTTGCAGTTGGTCTGGAAACTCCGCCGCGTGCTCTCAGGCCTCGCTGCCGATGGAAATGGGGCTCCAGGGCTCGAACTCCTCATCGACCGCCTCAAATCGTTCCGCAATAACGACGAATTCTTGTCTGAAATCGCTAAACAACCCTCGATGTAGGGCGCATTTCGCCCGATACACTCATGCCACTGCTAAGAACTCCGGAGAGCCATGAAGACCGACATTCATCCCCAATACGTAGACACCAACGTCATTTGCTCATGTGGCAATACCTTCACCACACATAGCACCAAAGGTGGCGAATTCCGCGTTGAATTGTGCAATGAGTGCCACCCGTACTTCACCGGTAAGCAAAAACTGGTCGACACTGGTGGTCGCGTGGAGCGCTTCAACAAGCGCTACGGCGAGCGCAAGTCCAAGAACTCCTAATTCGACGTTCTTCGGTTACGCCCGTGTCGCTTGACGACTCTCGAAAAGGTCAACTCCTTTCTTTGAAGTTGCGCGTCCTTGTCCACGAGCATCTCGGCAAGAGCATTCCTGAATCTGATCTCGAGCCACTTGGCTTTTCGCGTGGCGCTGCAGTGAAGCACGGAACCGATGTGTGGGTATTGGTGAGCGATAACCCGCAACGTGGGCTCGGCCCAGCATTGTTGTGGGCTCTCAAAGAAGAGGCAACCGCGTTACACGTGCTTGCCGAAGAAAATACAGGCGTGCTTGCTCGGCAGGCCGAACACTTTTCTTTTCCCATCACCGTTTGGCACGTCAATGACCGCGAGTTGCTGCCCGCTATTGCCGTGCCTCATGTTGAAGCAACTCCGGCACTGCCTGAACACTTAGCTTTCATCGAGCTCATTGCATCGGGTGGTGCAGTTCCTCATGTTGAACACGGCATTGTTACCGGTGAAGTGCTTGGCCTTGAAGTGTGTCGTGCGGTGACCGATGTCTATACCGCCGAGGTGCGCCTGGAAGTGGGAATGGGTGCACACGACAGAGAAGCATTTGTGCTGTTGCATGGCAATAAGCCACAACAAGAAGCATTGGCAGGCGTTGTTGCATCGGTAGCAAAACAACGCCACCCCGATGCCGAACCACATCCGTTCAATCGACTTGCACCAGAACGTATGTTGCGCGCACGCGTGGTGAATGAACCAGGTCTTGTTGGTGCAGTGTCGCTTGAACCTTGCGACCCGCCATTTGCTCGCAGCAATGTGCTCGATGTGGTGCCCTGTGTGGGTAAAGCGCAAGATGCGAGCGGTCAACAATTCATTGTTGTATTCACAACTGGTGCCGACCCCGACATTGTTCCTTTTGCCCTCGATGCACGCAGTTACATCGACCCCTCTGCAGAACTTGTTATTGCAATGCCCGACACGCACATCACACGTACGAACCTGCTTGCTGTAGAAAAAGCCACGAAGCCTGCTCGGTTCCTTGGCATTCCTGCTGCAACGAAGAACTCACAGTTAGCCTCTCCTTCATGATGGATCGTCTCGATGGCATAGAACGCGACTATGCAGAGCTTGAAGCAAGCCTTGGCGACCCCGACATTGTTGGCGACCAAAACAAACTGCGCGATGCTTCACGTTTATATAAGCAAATGACCCCTATCGTGCAGTGCATTCGCACCATTCGCGAAACGCAGGGTAATGCTGAAGCTGCTCGTGAACTCATGGAACAAACCGTGGGCGACGAGCGCGACCTCTTCCGTGAGGAATTGGCCAGTGCAGAAGCTGAACTTTTGTCGCTTGAAGCAGAACTCAAATTGCTTCTGTTGCCACGCGATGCGAATGACGGCAAAAATGTGATTGTAGAAATTCGCGGCGCTGAAGGTGGCGAAGAGGCGAACCTTTTTGCTGCAGATCTGCTCGAGATGTACCGCGCGTATGCCGCCAACCAAGGTTGGAAGTGCGAAACACTTTCACTCGATTTCTCGCCGTTGGGCGGAATCAACCAGGTAGTTATTCTCATGAGTGGCGATCTTGCCTGGACCTACATGAAATTTGAAGGTGGCCCGCACCGCGTACAACGCGTTCCGGTTACTGAAAGTCAAGGCCGAGTACACACGTCATCGGCAACGGTGACCGTGATGCCAGAAGCTGAAGAAGTCGATGTTTTCATCGATGAAAAAGACTTAGATATCGACATTTATCGTTCATCGGGTGCTGGCGGACAGCACGTCAATACCACCGACTCTGCAGTGCGTATTACGCACAGGCCAACAGGTGTTGTGGTGGCGATGCAAGACGAACGTAGTCAGCTGCAAAACAAGGCACGTGCAATGCAGGTTCTGCGCACACGTATTATGAAACTGCGCCAAGAAGAACACGATGACGAGGCTTCTGCCCAGCGCAAAGCCCAAACCGGTGGTGGTGGTCGCAGCGAGAAAATTCGGACCTACAACTACAAAGATAATCGCCTCACCGATCACCGCATTGGGCTCACGTTGTACAAATTGCAAGACATCTTGAGTGGCAACTTGCTTGAAGTGTCGCAAGCGCTCATTAGCGACGAACGTTCACGGCAGTTGGCCGGAGAGAAATAAACCCAAGCCTGGGTGTGCCCCATGAGTAACGAACAGGCAAGTACGTGGCGCGAGTTGTGGAATGAAACCACGTCACTGTTAGGCGACGAAAAAGAAGCACGCTGGATCTGTGAAGAAGCAAGCGGGCTTGAGGGTAGTGAATTCCTTGAGTCGCTGAACGAACTAGCAACAATGCGCATGGGTGTGTCTTTACAAGCAATGGTGGGGCGCAGGCTGGCCGGCGAACCTGTGCAATACGTGCTAGGGCACTGGCCATTTCGTCATATCGATTTGCACATCGACCAGCGGGTACTCATTCCTCGATCGGAAACAGAACAAGTGGTTGAAGTTGCATTGAGTTGTGCTCGTCAGTTGCGTAGCGATGAACATATGTTGCGCATTGCCGATATTGGCACTGGTAGTGGAGCAATTGGGCTATCGATGGCAAATGAATTACCGCACGACAA
This sequence comes from Ilumatobacteraceae bacterium, assembly GCA_030726975.1. GTDB lineage: Bacteria > Actinomycetota > Acidimicrobiia > Acidimicrobiales > Ilumatobacteraceae > F1-20-MAGs119. The sequence goes on from JANRCO010000017.1 coordinate 41,512, forward strand.
CACTGAAGTGTGGCTGAGTGATATCTCCACCGATGCACTCGATGTTGCACGGGCAAATATTGCCGGCATTGGTCGCAATGCACGCAATGTGCGTGTAACTGAGGGCAGTTGGTGTGCGGGTCTTCCGCGTGAACTGCGTGGTTCCTTCCAGGTCATTGTGTCGAACCCTCCCTATGTCGATGAAGCTGACCCACTTGTTGAAGACTCGGTGCGTACGTGGGAGCCACACATTGCACTTTTTTCTCCCAACCAGGGTCTTCGCGATGTGTTAGGAATTGCCCAAGAGGCACGTGAGTTTCTGGCACCTGGTGGCTATCTCGTTTGTGAGATGGGTTTTGCACAAGGCGATGTGTTGCGTGCCGAGTTTGCACAACTGGGCTATGCGCACGTGGAAGTGCGCAAAGACTTTGCGAGTCTTGACCGCATCATTATGGGGCAGTGGGCAATGAGCGCTGAATAAATGAGAGTTGATGCAGGAGTAAATTCTCTGCAACAACTTCTTGAGGTGTCATGTGTGTGACCCCAGACAAAGGCAAAACTTCGTGGTCTTTACCTGCAGCAAGTAGTGCGCTCGATAATTGCAATGTGTGTGCCGCAACTACGTTGTCGTCGGCAAGACCATGAATGAGAAGTAGTGGTCGTTGAAGTAGATGAGCGTCATTCATGAGCGACGTGCTCTCATACGGGTGTGCATCGACTGCTGGGTTCCCTAAATAACGTTCGGTGTAGTGCGTGTCGTACAAGCGCCAGTCGGTGACGGGAGCCCCCGCAACTGCGCAATGGAAAACGTCGGGTCGGCGAAGCACAGCAAGTGCAGCAAGGTAGCCACCAAAGCTCCAGCCACGTATTGCAACGCGAGAGGTGTCGGCGCGGGGTTCAAGTTGCGCAAGTGCCTGTGCAACTTCCACTTGGTCAACAAGCACAGGTTCGGCAAGATCGTGCAACACACTGCGCTCATAGGCACTTCCTTTGCCCGGAGTTCCACGTCCATCGGCAATCACCACTACGAATCCTTGGTCGGCAAACCACTGCGAGGTGGCATAGGCAAGAAGTGAGCCCACCACACGCTGTGCATGCGGCCCGCCATAGGGGTCGAACAGCACCGGGAGTTTGGTTG
>JANRCO010000018.1 GCA_030726975.1 Ilumatobacteraceae bacterium
AGCTGGCACCGTTATGGCCGAGGCAGGCCTGAGTTTCGATGTGGCCCATACCTCTTTATTGACTCGCGCTGTCATGACCTGCCACCTGGCCCTCAATGGCATGGGCCAGGTGTGGCTCCCCGTGCAACGACACTGGAAATGGAATGAGCGCCATTACGGGGCTTTGCAGGGTCTCGACAAGAAGGCCACCACCGAACAGCATGGCGAGGCACAAACCAAGGTGTGGCGTCGCAGTTTCGATGTTCCACCACCACCCGTTAATAGCAGTAGCCCCGAACACCCCGCCACAGATTCTCGATACCGCTTTATTGATCCGGCGTTATTGCCCGCCACTGAATGCCTCAAAGATGTGGTGGAGCGCGTTGTACCCCATTTCCATGAGACTGTGGTCCCCCAACTTCGGGCTGGGATGAATGTCCTGATTGCAGCACACGGCAACTCACTACGCGCTTTGGTGATGGCACTTGAAGGTATCTCGGAAGCCGACATTGCAGAGCTCAATATCCCAACAGGAGTCCCCCGTTTGTATGCGCTGTCTGACTCACTGCAGATTGAAAATGTGTCGTATCTCGGTGACCAAGAGAAGATTCGTGCTGCTATTGAAGGTGTTGCGAACCAAGCAAAGTCGCATTAGTCACAGTGATAAATGCGCCCTCCAAATAGGCGTACACTTATGCACATGGCAAGCACAAAAACCTCAGTCGATCACCTTCGCAACATTGCATTGTTCTCAGAATGCTCTCCGAAAGAACTCGGTCTCGTAGTGAAAAGTTCCTCCGAGCGAGTCCTCAAAGCCGGCACCATCATCATGGATCAAGGACAAACTGGTCGCGAGGCCTACGTGATCTTGGAAGGTTCCGCGACTGTGAAGCGCAACGGCAAAAAGATTGGTACAGCCAAAGCCGGTTCCGTTGTTGGTGAGTTGTCGTTACTCGACCATGGCCCACGCACAGCTGCAGTCATTGCAGACACCGACGTTCGTCTTCTCGTTGTTTCCGAGCGTGCCCTCAAGGGAGCCATTGAAAACATCCCAGCGATCTCTCGCAAGTTGCTCAAGGCTTTGGCCACCCGAGTACGCGAACTTGACCGCGCCCACTACGGCTGATTTCACATCTTTTAGGTCCATAACCCTTTGACGGGTCGGGTTCTTAGCCCCTGCGACCACTAGCGTTATAGACGCATGAGTAGCAACGCGTCTCCCACCACCGAGAAGGGCCCCAAGCGCCTTCGCCCATACCAACTATCGATAGCCATCGGCATCGGCATGGGTTCCTTCACTTTGTTGTCGGGCATCGTCCCGCAGTTCACAAAGTGGCACGCAACTTCTGAAGTCACACGTGAAGTGTTCGAAGGAATTCCTGGCCCATTGCAGGCCGCCTTCTACACAATCCTTCCCGCCATGTTGGTGTGGGGTTCATTCCAGTTCGCCAATCGCATTCGCAACTGGGAACGCGGTGCACCGGATCGCCGTCGCACAACACCAAAGAACGCAAAGCGTCGTCTTGCTGATTACCGTGCCGGCGTCTACATGCGTACGTTGTTGCGCGACAGTGCAGCTGGTCTCATGCACTCCATGATGTATTTCGGTTTCCTTGTTCTTCTCGGAGTAACCACCGTTCTTGAATTGGACCATCAATTACCAGAGTCACTGAAGTTCCTCCACGGCGGCGTATACCAGGGCTACGTATTTGTTGGTGATTTCGCTGGACTCGTATTCACCATTGGTGTCGTGTGGGCCATCATTCGTCGCTACGTGCAGCAGCCATATCGCATTCGCATTAAGACCAAGAAAGAGCACGGCATCATCCTTGGTGTCATGTTGGCCATTGGCCTCACCGGCTTCGGTGCAGAAATGTTCCGCATCGCTGTATCTACCGTTGGTGGCAAAGACATGTCGTTTGAGAGCTGGTCCTTTATTGGTTACCCACTCTCACAGTTAGTCGACGGTTCTTCGCTAAACGCATTGGAGAATTGGCATCAAGCAATGTGGGTCGCCCACGTTGTGTCATTCATTGCCTTCTTGGCTTTGTTGCCAATC
>JANRCO010000019.1 GCA_030726975.1 Ilumatobacteraceae bacterium
GTGTGGTTTGTTCCCCACCTTGCTGGTGAATTGAGTGCATATGGCGCCTTGTACGGCAACTTAGGAACCACTCCGTCTGAAGTGGTGAAAACATCGCTGCGACACCCAACGCTCTTCATCGACCGACTTTCCGACAACAACGCCATTGGCTATGCCGGGCGCATTACGTCGCCTCTCGCATTTCTCCCGTTTCTTGCACCACTCACCTTGCTCATGGGGATACCGCAGTACTTCATCAACATTCTCACCACTGCCGACTTCACCTGGGCGATGATGTACCACTATCAAGCAGTTCCCAATGTGGTCGCAATTGCTGCAGCCGTCGAGGGCGCAGCACTTCTCCAGAGGCGATCACGTGCTTTGGGTCGCCTTGGCGTACTAGGCGTTGTGGTGTGCGCATACATTGCTGCGAACTCTTGGGGGCTCCTCCCCTTTGGAGCTAATTACGACACCGGATACTGGCCACATGGAATACGCGACACCAGCGGCTGGGAAGCTGCACACGAGAGGGTGGGACCAACCGATGTGGTGTCGGCGCACTACGCCTTTGTTCCTCACGCATCGCAGCGCGAAATCATTTACACATTTCCCAACCCGTGGATCAAAACAAACTTCCTCAACGACGACTCGAAGTTTGTGAGCCCAAGCGAAGTGAAGTGGCTTGTTATTAAAGACGGAACCCTAGGGCAAGCACCACAAGATCTCTTGAATCAATTGATTGCACAGGGCGAATACGGCGAGGCGCAAACCGTTGCCGGAATTACCACTTACAAACGGCTAAAGCCTTAACTTTGAGCATCTATATTTTGCGCGAGTGCCCTTCCCAATACGGAGCGCGCAGTGGCTTCTTTTGAATTTTTCCGGTGCCTGTACGAGGAATATGTGCAATGAAATCGACAGAACGCGGCGCTTTATAGCCCGCAAGCAACTCGCGACAACGTGCAATAATTGCAGCTGCAAGTTCTGCTGACTCCGCAACACCTTCTTGCACTTGTACGAGTGCTTTCACACTCTCGCCAAACTCCTCGTCGGGCACCCCTATCACTGCAACATCTTCAACACCTGGGTGTACAGCAATGACACCTTCAATTTCAGCTGGGTAAATGTTAACTCCGCCACTAATGATCATGTCGATCTTGCGGTCGGACAACCACAGGTACCCATCGACATCGATATAACCCACGTCGCCAGTGGTGAAAACACCTGGCTCCAAATGTGCATCTTTCGTTTTGCCTTCATCGTTGTGATACGAGAAGTCGGTACCCATCTTGTTGCGGAAGTACAACGTTCCTTCACTGCCTTGCTCAACGCGCTCATTCGCATCGTTCAATACAAGTACTTCGACACTGTCAAGCGGCTTGCCAACGCTTCCACCCTTATCGAGCCACTCTTGCGAGCTCACTGTTGAAATGATGGAACCTTCCGTGCTGCCGTAGTACTCGGTAATTTTCGGTCCCCACCATTCAATGAGACCACGCTTTACTGCTGGCGGGCAAGGTGCTGCTCCATGCCACACCGTGCTCAACGCCGCACCTTCAAAGGTGTCTTTTACGGCTTGTGGCAAGTCGAGCAGGCGTTTCATTTGCGTAGGCACTAAGTGCACGTTGGTGCAGGCGTGCTCATCGATGAGGCGCAACATTTCAGCCGAGTCGTATTTGTGTTGCATTACTACCGACGAACCACCCACCATGGGGAAAAAGGAAAATGCCCATTGCGCTGAATGGTAAAACGGCCCACACAGCATGGTGCGGCCAGGAATGGGCAAGAAGCTAGAAAACCCTGCAGCAATGAGTTTCATAATGTCGGGCGTGAGTGCCATGCCACCCGACAATGCACCACGCACACCTTTGGGTCGCCCCGTGGTGCCAGAGGTGTAGAACATCGGGCCACCGAGCATTTGGTCGGTAGGTTCTGCGTTGCTCGCTTCTGCAAGAAGTGCTTCGAACTCGATGAAGTTCGCACCCTTTCGTACAGCTGCACTAGCACCACATTGAATACCCACAATGTGCTGCACACTTTGCGAACGTTCATCTTTCATTGCTTCCGCAACAGGGCCTTCATAACGTGCATCAACCAGAACAACTTTTGCCTGCGCATCGTTAAACACATAGGCAAGCTCGTCGGCTACCCAGTGCCAGTTGACGGGAACATAGGTCCAACCACCATGGGCACAAGCTTGAGCAATTTCGAACCACTCACACTGGTTGCCAGCCACCACCGCAACGGTGTCGCCGGTAGTGAGCCCAAGATCACGCAAGCCGTTTACTAGTCGGTTCACACGGTCGTTGAGATCTGTCCATGTAACAGAACGAGATTCATCAATGAGCGCCACATCGGATCCGCGATCACGTGCAAAATCGCTGGTTAAAACTGCCATAACTACCCCCTAAAGATTTCTCAATCTTACTTCGCCTACCCCACTGACGGGAATTGACACGTAAAATAGGAAAGCCCATGATGACCATTAGCCCCGCGGGTTTTCGCAACGACATTCAAGGTATTCGTGCCATTGCTGTGGCACTTGTGGTGGTTCACCACGCCGGCGTGGTAACGCCTGGCGGGTTTATTGGGGTTGACGTCTTTTTCGTGGTGTCAGGCTTTGTTATTACCCGCATGCTCTTAAAAGAGTTCGACGCGCAGGGGAAAATCAACTTCCGCAACTTCTACCTCCGCCGCATTCGCCGACTACTATTGGGATGTGACAACTGGAAGATGCCTATGTGGAGCCGTCACCTTTGAACTCGTAGGAGACCTCATTGCAACAGCAGTGTGTCATTGCGACCACTGCCAACGTCAGGGAGGTTCTGCGTTCTCAGTGAACCTTGTGGCACACGAGTCACAGCTCACCGTGAAGGGTGAACTCAAGACCTATGAAGAGCGCGGCGAGAACAACGACGATGTATATGTGCGTCGTAAATTTTGCCCACAGTGTGGTTCGCCCATTGTTTCGGAACTCTCCAAATCTGCTGGCATCATCGCCATCAAAGCCGGCGTGCTTGACGACAAATCGAGTGTGAAGCCAAACGTTGAAGCTTGGTGTGTAGATCGTCAACCGTGGGTCACGCTCCCCGAGATGGCAATCTCGATGGAGCGCGAATAGTCGCATCCTGCTTTACAAACAATGGTGGGCGTTGAGGGACTCGAACCCCCGACATCTTCCTTGTAAGGGAAGCGCTCTAGCCAACTGAGCTAAACGCCCGATGAATCGGAAACGCCAATCTAGCGGGGATTTTCCCCATTTGACAGCCCAGGTGCTGGTGGCGGCAAAGGTTTTTTTGCATCGAGTTGCTGGCGCTCGACCCGAAGCTGGCCTAACAGCTGATCGGTGGTTTCATTGCTGATGGCGATGCCGAGTTCGAGGCGAAACTGCACCTCATTGGCCACGTCGGCGCCATAGGCAAACCCAGTGGTTTTCACCTGACCCGACAGCGCAAAGGTGGTGTACCCCTCGGGGTGGTGCTCACATGCCATCAGTTTGGAATAGGGCCACTCTTTGTTATTGGTGTCGCCGCGAAACATGGCGCGCTTGTTGGTGATGAGTACTTCCCCATCGGAAATGGACGTGATGGATTCTTCGCCAGGAACAAGTTTGCCTTTTGAGCGTCCGGTGTTGAGACGAACTTTTCCGAACAGCGGGAACGAAACTCCGCCATACCCACCCTGATACGAAGCAGCAGAGCGACGTGTTTCCAACAGCGCACAATTGGCAACGAGGCCAATGGCGTATTCACCTTTTTTCAAAATGAAACCGGTGTCGTATGGGTCAAAGAGACCATCAATGTCGTTGTTGGCACAACGCTCAACCGCATTGATCATGACATCGAGTTTTTCTGACTGTGATTGCCATGTGCCGTGTTGGGCTTGCTCGGCAGCCGCTTGCTCGAGCGCTTCTTTTTCTGCACGACGTTGCTTCATTTTTGAAAAGAAACCCATGCCCACGACCATAGGCGATGGGTGTGCGCCTAAACAGCAGTCACGTTGATGACGTGGTAGCCCGTTGCGCCACTTGGTGCCACAGGGCGCACTTCTTCATCTTGAACCACACCCTTGGTGTCGGTTACTCGCACTGCAATGCGATGTTTGCCTACTTGCGCATTCCACTTTGTGCGCCACTGCACCCACGTATCGCCCGTTCCACCTGGCACAAGTTCAGCAGTACGCCAAGGCTCTTCGTCTATTTGCACTTCTACTTTTGCTACACCTGCACGCGGCGCCCATGCCAGACCACCAATGGGCACGTTGCCAGCCACTACCTCATCGCCGCTGCGTGGTGTGTCGATACGGCTTGAAGCGAGCATCGGCCCCTCGGCCGACCAGCCGCGCTTCAACCAATACGGTTCAAAGGCATCCCATGTAGTGAGTTCTAGGTCGGTGAGCCACTTTGTGGCCGACACATAACCAAACAAGCCAGGCACAATCATGCGAATGGGAAACCCGTGTTCAGCGGTGAGTGCTTCACCATTCATGGAAGTGGCGAGCATTGCGGGTCTACCGTCGAGAACCGCATCTACTGGCGTGCCACACGTCCAACCATCGCTACTAGTACTTGCGAGTTGAGTTGCCTCTTTTTGCACGCCAGCGAGTTTCAACACATCGGCAAGCAATACCCCACCCCAGCGCGCATTACCAATGAGGTCTCCACCAATTTCATTAGAAACACAACCGAGGGTGATGACGTGCTCTACCTGTGGCAGTGCAGCGATATCGGCTATCTTCAGCGTGACTTCCTTATTTACGAGACCATGAATGCGCAATTCCCACTCGGCAACTTTGAGTTGTGGAGTTGACCCAATGACCGTGTCAATGCGAAAGAACTTCGATTGCGGAGTAATGAACGATGCAATTTCCCCAGGCGCTGCAACTGGCGCATCGGGAATGACCAGCGTGTTGTTGGCAAGCGAAGCAACTGTGTCGCCAGGTGACAACAGTTGTTTTGAACCTCCACATGCAGACCACACAACGCCACCAACGGCAACACTTAATGCGTGGGTGAGAAAACGCCTCCGATCCATATGACCATTGAACCACCATTAGCGAACGGTGAGCCAACCCCGTTCGATATCTCACAATGAATTACAACAACACGTTCCGCAGGTCGCACAGCGTTTGGAGGTTGGCTGCACCACGAGCCGCCACAGGCGTTCTGCGCTCGGCATGGCTGAAGTGGCACAGGTCTCGTCCAAATGCATCGGCCAACAAAACCCCAGCTTCTTGACAGATGAGCATGGACGCCAAGTAGTCCCACACTCCATGCGTATCGCAATCGAGGTAGCCGTCGAGGGCTCCTTCGGCCACCAAACACAAGTCGAGAGCGGCCGAACCTAAGGCCCGAAATTGCCACCACGGGCGTTGCGCTGGCGGCGGGCCCGAGACACCAACAACCGACTCGGCCATGGGGCGTTCGTCTCGAGCAGTAAGCGCTACCCCATTGCGCCAGGCACCCTTGCCACGAATGGCGACGTATTCAACATGTGGCGCACATAGCTGAGCAACCACGGCAACGCGCGGGCCGAACTGGTCAACAGCACACAAAGCTGTTGCATACCACGGAATACCGCGGCTGGCATTAGTACTGCCGTCAATAGGGTCAACCACAATCACTAAGCCCTCGCCCAGTTCACTTGGGCTCGCGGGCACCGTGCCAGTCGCCCCACTTTCTTCAGACAGCACACCACAACCAAAGCCGCTAAAGGCACCGAGCACCGCATCGTTCACCGAAAGGTCGGCTCGGTATTGGCCACTCACCGCACCGGAAAATGACCAATCGGTGATGGTGCTTGCTATGGCCTGGGCGATTCCTGCGCCTTGGCGCAAAGCAAAGAGAATCTCCTCGTCGGAAGATGACGACTTAAGAACGGAAGTGAGTTCGGCCACAAGGTAACGGTAGTGTCACGGCGTGGCAGTTATTGACGTTGCAGGCTTTGTTTCTGACCTGAAAAGCCATGCCGTCGATCATGGCTTTCATGTGCACGACGAGCGCCACTTTGTGGAGACCTATTCATTGCGTCAAATGTGGGAAGTAGACCTTCATCCTGAAGAGGCCTGCAGTGGGCCCATCGACCTTCACATGTCACTTGAAGTTGACCCGCGTGTCTTGCTCGGCTTTGAAGATGTTGTTGTAAAACTCGACGACCCCGACGATGAACCACCGGGTGATTTTCAATTCCAACTCATCTTTACCTGGACACTTCCTCCGCTCACCCGCCCGCCCGACCTCTTGGTGCTTGCGACCGAGCTTGCCGGTGTTGGCGGCATTGAATTACCCATTGAAGTTTCCGCAATTGACTCCTTTGCTTCTGTAACCGATGCTCCCGAGCGCTCGTTGAGTTTGGTGTCACGTGTACCTGTTCTTCTTGCCGATGTTTATGCCGTGCGCGACGAGGGGTTCTGCAAAATCCTCGACAAGTGTCGCGAAGTGAGCCTCGACCTTTTGGCACGGGCGCCACAATGGATCGACATCGATTAGTTCAAGTAGGAAAAGATGGCTCGTCAACAACGCGCACGAAAAAGTGCACTTCTCATGAGCGCAGTTCTGCTGCTTGCAGCTGCGTCGTGGGGTCTTGGCGAATGGAAACCCTTCGCCTATAACTGGCCCGACAAATGGGATCCACGTCTTGCGCCACTCGCTGCCTTCGTTGAGAAGCAAACGGGTTACGACTTTGAGAACCCTGTGCGTGCTCGGTTTTTGAACAATAAAGAGTTCAACAAACTTGTCGTGAGCGATAGAGCAGATCTTTCTACCGACGACAAGCAGTACTACACCGATCTCAATGCACTACTGCGCACACTCGGTCTCGCAGACGGCTCATTTGACGCATTCACTGGACTCAATGATCTCAGTGCTGGCAACACACTTGCCTACTATTCCCCCACCGATCGCGAAATGGTCATTCGCAGCGATGCTGCAGCATTAAAAGGTGGAGCGCTCTCTACTTCACTGCGCGCAGTGGTTGTGCATGAATTGGCACATGCGCTTCAAGACCAAGAATTTGGGTTGGCTCGCATTAACCGTCGCCACACCACTTCAGAAAAGTCGGTTGCAATGACAGCCGTTCTTGAAGGCCATGCCAATGCTGCCGAAAACATGTACGTTGAAGAGAGCTTTGACGACAAAGAACTTGAGCAATATCAAAAAGGGACCACGTCTTCATCTGACCCAAAGGTGGCGTCGATTCCAGAAGTTCTGAGCGCTCAACAATCGGCACCATATATTTTCGGCCCCACGTTTATTGCTGCGCTGAAGAAAAAGGGTCCGCAAGCTATTACCGATGTGTTTCTCAAGAAGCCACCGCACTCCCTTGCGGAAATTATCTTGCCATCGAAATACTTTGCTGAGGCAACTCCAGTTGAACTCAAGCCACCTGCTGTTCCGCGCAAAAACGAATACGCGTTGAGCGACCAGTTGAACCAACTCGACATCTATTTTATTTTGGTGCGAGCACTGGGCGCCCCTCAGGCTCTGCAATTGAGTGACATGTGGGGCAATGGCTACTACACCGCGTACCGCGCAAAAGATGCGAGTGGGAAAGGAAAATTTTGTGTTGATATGAATGTTGTTGGCACTTCCAGCACTGGAACACAAAAGATCTCCGCGGCTTTTACAACATGGGCGAAAAACCCCATCCACAAAAATGCCCAGGTGAAGATGGTCGATGACCATGTTGCAGTTTCCGTATGTGACCCAGGAACAAAAGTAAAACACTCACTTCCCACCACCGACGACACATCACAAATCTTCTGGCGCTCGAGCGATATGGCATTCATTATGCGCTCGGAAGAAAATACCGATGCCGAATGCGTTTCCACAGGGCTCTATACCGAATTCCTCGTTGAGGAAATATCTACCAACGAGGAAGTGGTGACGCGCTATGGCGAACTTCTTGACGAGTGTTCGCTGAGGTAACTCACAGTTGATTCGACCTGCAGTGCAGATATTGCTTGTACTCGTCGTGTGACAGTGCCGATGTAGTGTGCTCGTGTAGTCAATAGCGTTACCAAGAAGATACTTATTGAAAGCAGTTTCCCATGGCATTTGGCCAACCCTCAGGCCCTCCCGCTCCCATGCAAATGATCAAAGAGTTATTAGCTCTTCTGCAAGCAGCAGGCCATAGCGATTTTCGCGATGCACGTGGACCCATGGGTTTCAACCAACGCCAAGCAGGTGGAAAATTTACACGCGCCGAGGCCGAAGCTTTCATCACACAACTCAACGATGCTGCCGAGTTCCCCAATAGCGAACCCGCTGCGCCACAGCATGCTTCGTTTCAAAAGAAGTCGGCAAACTTGCCGGCGAAAAGCAGCCCCGAACAACGCTTGCTCAAAAAATTAAGTGACGACGACCTTGCAGCGGAACTTCAAAACCGCGGCTGGGTTGTGATGAAGCCTTAGCTAACGCGGGCGTTGCGGGTCATCTGCGGGAAGTAGTTGAAATACTTCTTTGAAAGGCAACTGGTCGCGTGTTGCCACCACGTAAACAACAGTGCTCTCCGACTCTCCTTCAATGTGTAGCGCACCAGCAGGAATAATGAGTTTGTCGCCTGCCGAGAGTGATAACCACTGCCCTGTTTCTCCGTCGAGGATGGTGGAGTTACCGCTAATGACGTACCCGTGCACATCGCATGCATGCCAATGCACATCGGGTGGCGCAGAGGGTTCAGAAATAAATGTTGTCGGCCAAAATTCATCGCGAGCAATATCTTCTAGTGCACCACGCAAGCCGTTGAAATAGTTCTTCTTTACCGAAACGCCCATGCCCTCAATGTAGAACATTGTGGGGAGGCGAATTACGCCTTCGCGCGTGTACGCCGCAGAACTGGGTCGGCAATGCGCAACACGTTGTCGGCGAGGCGCATCACTTTGCCCGCAGCGCCAGGTGTTGACGAGTCGATGAGGTTGCCCATCACCGCAAGAGTGATATCGGCAGCACTTTGTGTTCCTACAGCAATGCGCAGACCAGGCTTCAACAACCATGGGTGCCCAATGATGAGGCTGAACCTGCGACCCGTGCGCAAGAAATCATCGAAGCGTTCGCCCACTAAGCGGTCGTATTGCTGTGGAGCAGTTGCAGGGTTCTCAATAAAACAGTTCACTGCGAGCATGCCCGACTCCAAGGCATAGTCAATGCCTTCGCCGTTCATGGGGTTTACAAAACCGGCGGAATCACCAATAGCAACCCAACCCGGCCCAGAACGTTTCATGCAACTCATGGGCAAGCGCCATGCGCGTGGCTTTTCTATGTATTCACCAAGTGACCATGAGTCACGCACAAGAGATGCGTACTGATCGAGCAACGTATTGAGATTCAGCTTCTTGAAACCCTTCATAGTGCTGAGAGCACCCACACCAATGTTGACTGTGCCATCACCTGCAGGGAACATCCACCCGTACCCCGGCACTGCAGTTCCGTGTTCGTCTTGCAAACTGAGAGACGCTTCCAAATGCCGCTCGGCGTGTCGTGGTGTTTGCGCATACGCTCGAATAGCTAAACCAAAAGTTTCATTCGGGTCACGTACAGCTCCCAACATTTTTGCTGCGGCTCCTTGGGCGCCAGCCGCAAGCACCACTAGTGACGCGCGAATCACTTCGCCACCCACTTCAACGCCAACTACTTTGCCAGCATCAAAGGCGGGAAGAGCTTCTGAATTGAATCGCACATCGGCGCCCGACGCGATGGCAATGTCTACTAAATACTGGTCAAATTTTT
>JANRCO010000020.1 GCA_030726975.1 Ilumatobacteraceae bacterium
GGTGGCATTCAGGCCGCTGCCAAAACAGGTACCGCCCAGCTCAATGCCACGGGGGAAACCCAACGTTCACACGCCTGGATCACCGCTTTTGCCCCCGCCGAGGCCCCGCGGGTGGCCGTTGCGGTGATGCTGAAGGGCGTCAATGACCAAATCAGCGCTGGCACAGGCGGAACCCTGGCGGGGCCGGTGGCCAAAGTGCTGCTCGACCAGGCGTTGAAGGTAGTTCCCCAATGAAACCTCGGGGTTCGTTACACGTCGGTAACCTCTAGAGACCTATGAGTGGCAACGACAACGCGATGGTGAATGATCGCTACGAAATTCAACAGCGCGTAGGGCGCGGTGGTATGGCCGACGTCTTTTTGGCTCGCGACGTTTTGCTCGATCGCCCCGTGGCCGTCAAAGTACTTTTTCCTGAATTTGCCACCGACCCCGCATTTGTTGAGCGCTTCCGCCGCGAGGCCCAGGCCGCTGCCAACTTGAACCACCCCAACATTGTGTCGGTGTACGACTGGGGCCAGGTGGGCAACACCTACTTCATGGCAATGGAATATGTCGAAGGGCGCACGCTTGCCGACATTTTGCGTGCCGAGAAACAACTTTCAAGTGCTCAGGCCAGCGACATTGCGAGCGAAGTTGCTGCGGCGTTGTCTTTTGCACACCGCAACGGTGTGGTGCACCGCGATGTGAAGCCCGCCAACATTCTCATTGGCGCCAATGGTGCAGTGAAGGTTGCCGACTTCGGTATTGCACGCGCGGTCGATACGCGCCAAGAATCGAACCTCACACAAGTGGGTGCCGTCATGGGTACGGCAACTTATTTTTCTCCAGAACAAGCACAAGGTGGCCAACCCGACCCGCGCAGCGATGTGTATTCACTGGGCATTGTGTTGTACGAAATGGTGACGGGCACTCCCCCGTTCACCGGTGAAAATGCTGTCGCTGTTGCGTACAAACAAGTGCACGATTTCCCACAGCCGCTGAATCAAATAGTTCTCGATATTCCGCGCAGCTTTGAAGCCATTGTGGCGAAATGCTTAGCAAAAGATGCTGCTGTGCGTTATCAAAGTGCCGATGCGGTGCGCGACGACCTGCGCCGTTTCCGCGAAGGCGCCGATGTGGGTGCACTCATTGAAGCATTGGGCGGCAGTGTTGCTGGAGCCACCACGGTGATGGCACAAACCCCAACGGGTGGCGCTGCGAACTACCCCACTGGCGATGCGGCAACAACGCAAGCCATGCCCATGGTGGGTGCAGGTGTTGGTGGCACACAAGTGATGCCGGCAACTGGTGGCGGCGCAACTGGTGGCACGTCTCTTCCACCGTATGACGATGAACCACCACGCAAGGCTGGCTTGTACATCGTTGCTGCGTTCATTGCTGTTTTTGCATTACTTGGTGGCGCTTTTGCATTGTTTAGTTCACTCACGGGTAGTAACTCTTCGAGCGATATGAAATTGCCGAACGTGGTGAACCTCACGTTGTCTGATGCAAGCAAAGTGTTGCTCGACCTTGGTCTCAACCCTGTGCCGAACCCTGTTGCCAAAGACGGCGTGGGCGACGATGTGGTGTACGGGCAAGACCCATTGCCCGATGTGGTGATGCGTGAGGGCGACAACGTCACTATTACGTATAACCCGAAAAAAGCGCCTGTATCAATGCCAGCTATTCAAGGGTTGTCGGTGAAAGACGCAACGGCGTTGTTGTTATCGAAGGGTTTGCAACTCACTGTTTCTGAAGTGCGTAACGACCCCACTATTCCTGCGAACCAAATTATTTCACAAGACCCTGGTGCTAATGCTCAAGTGCCTGCGGGTTCTGCAGTGAAAGTTGTGGTGTCGGGTGGTGCGGGGCAAGTAACGGTGCCAAGTATTGAGGGTCAAACTGCAGACGCTGCAACACAGTTGTTGAAGTCGACCCCCTACAACTTCATTGTGTCGGTGCAAAACGAAGTGAGCGTTGATGTAGAAAAGGGTCGCGTGGTGCGTACCGACCCAGCAATTGGCGGACCCATTGAAGCGGGTGCTGCAATTACCGTTTATGTTTCAAGTGGCCCACAGCAAGTGGAAGTGCCCGACGTGGAAGGTCGCACTGAAGGTGAAGCTCGCGTGTCGTTGAATACGCGTGGGCTTGGTGTGGAAGTTACTTATGTCGACGTGCCTACTGGTTCGTTGAACGATGGCAAAGTCATTTCACAAGGTGTGCCATCCAAGACGATGGTCGACCCTGCAACTGTGGTGAAACTCACTGTGGGTAAAGCCATTGCTGCGGCAACCACTGTTGCGCCAGCACCCGCGCCTGCGCCGGTACCGGATCCCGCTCCCGCAACCTCTGCCCCCTAATTAACGCGCTACAGGCGCGCGAGAAAGTTTGCGATCATTTGATGACCGCTGTTGGTGAGAATGCTTTCAGGGTGGAACTGCACACCTTCAATATCGAATTCGCGATGACGCATTCCCATAATCATGCCGTCGGACGTTTCTGCAGTCACTTCTAAACATGCGGGCAACGTTGCGCGTTCCACAATGAGTGAGTGATAGCGCGTTGCTTGTACCGGTGAAGGAATGCCGGTGAATACGCCGGTGTTGTGATGTTCCACCATTGAAGTTTTTCCGTGCAACAGCTCGGGGGCGCGCATGACGTTTCCACCAAACACATGGCCAATTGCTTGATGGCCCAAGCACACGCCAAATACCGGAACTTTGCCAGCGAATGCGGAAATAGATGCGCACAAAATGCCGGCGTCTTCGGGGCGGCCAGGGCCAGGCGAGAGCAACACTCCATTTGGGGCGAGGGCGAGGGCTTCTTCCACCGTGATGTCGTTGTTGCGCACCACAATGGGCTCGGCGCCGAGTTCGCCCACATATTGGACGAGGTTGTAGACGAAGGAATCGATGTTGTCGATGACGAGCACGCGGGCCGGGGCGCCAGAATTTGCCATGTCCTAAGCCTGCCATCCAGCCGAGGCAATAAGCGCAGCATTTTGCGCCTACACTCTTTATTCGTGGCTCCTCCAAAACGCAAAACCGGTGGTCGTGTAACTCCTAAGGGCACTAAGCCCGGTGGCGTGCACCAAACGCATCATCTCGACCATGCCGACCCCAAGAGCATGCATGGCGTCAATACGCCTGATGCCAGCACGCGCTATACGCCGCCCACTCCAAAGAGCTACTACGCCAGCCCATCGTGGGTACCCATCTTGATGTTCGCTTTGCTGATCCTCGGTTCGCTCATCATTTTGCTGTACTACCTAGGCGCAGTGCCTGGCGGTCGCAGCAACTGGTACCTCTTAGGTGGCCTTGTTGCTGTGCTCGGTGGGTTGTATACCGCCACGAAATATCGATAGTTCGCCCGGTTTTACCCGATCTGTGGTGCTTTCCCTCTACAAATTGTGGATAAAGGCGGGTTTTCCCCAGAAACTGCGGTGAACCGGCAGGTAAATTCTCGGTGCACAACGTTGCAATAAACGATACATACGGCGCCGAGAACACTCTAGAAAGCCGCGAAAACCATTGTGGGCTAAGGGAAACCACTGAGGTGTAACAACAGCGATGTTATTCACAGGGGTGGAGTTACAACCGTGTCATTCTCAACAGGGTTATCCACAAGTTGGGGAAAACTTCGCGGTGCCTACTCAAAAACAGGGGCAACAAAGTCCATGTCTTCCAAGCAATGCTTGGGCGGTGGCGGGTCTTCGTCGGGGGCCATCACCATGCGTAATTCCACGCCACACACACCACAGCGGTAGCGCACATTGATGCGGCGCATTTCGCCCGCGGGCAGGGGCGGTGGGGTTGCCATGGTCATGCTCTTCAACATGGCCAGGCCGACTTTCCAAATGAAGACAAACAAAAGCCCTCCGATGGCAAACCAAATCATGGCGCCAAAGGAGGGCATTTTGCGGTACTTCTTTAGCCGAGGCGCTCGATGATGGTGGCGTTGGCCATGCCGCCGCCTTCACACATCGTCTGCAAGCCGTAGCGACCACCGGTGCGCTCGAGCTCGTTTAAGAGTGTGGTCATGAGGCGTGCACCTGAGCAACCAAGTGGGTGACCAATTGCAATAGCGCCACCGTTCACGTTCACTTTGTTCATGTCGGGGTGAATTTCTTTTTCCCAAGCAAGAACAACTGATGCGAATGCTTCGTTGATTTCAACAAGATCCATTTGATCGATGTTCATACCGGCACGTTGCAACACTTTGTGTGTTGCAGGAATTGGTGCGGTGAGCATGAAGCGTGGGTCTGCACCAGCAAGTGAGAAGTCAACAAAACGTGCGCGTGGTGTGAGGCCAAGTGCTTTTGCTTTTTCTTCGCTCATGATGAGAATTGCAGATGAACCGTCGGTGATTTGTGAAGAGTTACCGGCAGTAACGCGGCCACCTTCTTCTTGCGGGCGAAACGATGGCTTCAATTTGCCCAGCGATTCACGTGTGGTGTCGCGCAAGCCTTCGTCTGCAGTCATCATGGTGCCGTCGGCGCCAAGAACTGGCAAGATTTCAGCCTGGAAACGGCCTTCGCGGGTTGCGCGTGCGGCGTATTCCTGTGAGCGCACACCAAATGCGTCCATGTCGTCGCGGCTAATGCCCCACTTGTCGGCAATGAGTTCTGCCGAGATACCTTGGCCAACAAGGCCACCTTCTGATTCGTAACGAGCAGCAACTGCTGGTCCGAATGGGAAACCAAATTTTCCGTCGGCCATTGACGAGCCCATTGGGACGCGTGTCATGACTTCAACACCTGCGGCAACAACTACGTCGTATGCACCGGCAATAACGCCTTGTGCTGCGAAGTGTGCGGCTTGTTGGCTAGAACCGCACTGGCGGTCGATGGTGGTGCCAGGAATGGTGTCTGGCCAGCCAGCTGCAAGAACTGCGTTGCGGCCGATGTTGACACCCTGCTCGCCTACTTGCATGACGCATCCCATGATGACGTCGTCGATCACTGCTGGGTCGATGCCGGTGCGGCTGATGAGAGCTTTCAATGTTTCAGCAGCCAGGTCTACTGGGTGCCAGTTTTGCAATTTGCCATTGCGCTTGCCGAGTGGCGTACGAATTGCGTCAACAATTACTGCGGTTGTCACGATGATTCCTCCAACTAAATTTTCCCCGAAATGCTCAAAGTGAGCCTCGTTAGCCTAGCCCTCAAGCACCTTGCCGAACACACGGTGCATGGCAATGACGTCGGTTTCTGTGAGGTGGTTTGTGAAAACCCGTTTCACGAGGCGGTAATAGACCACGCTGGCGGTGCGCCAATCGTCACGGCCAATCTGGGTAAGGGTCACCGTCACGGCCCGGCCGTCTTCTTCATTCAGCTTCTCGCGGGCCACCAGTTCGGCGTCTTCCATATTGTCGAGCTGGCGCGACAGCGACGAGGGGTGCACCATCACTTTTTCGGCGAGTTCCATGAAGCGCATGTGCCCGCCGGCGGCATGCAGGGCTTCCATCACTTCAAACCATGGGAGAGCCAAGTTGCATTCTTCTTGCAAGGCACGGGTGAGCATGCGCTCGAGTGCACCGTGGGCAATGAGGAACTCGCGCCACACTTCTAAACGATCGGGGTCGGGCGCAGACATGTTTACTTTTTCAGTATTACTTCGTCGGTGTGCGGGTTGAAGGTGCGGCTGAGTTCGGCAACGGTGGTGAGGAAATAGTTACGCACGTTGCCATTGACTTCGGCAAGTTCCATTGTTGGTGCAGTTGCACCGTGCACTTGTGTGTTGGGAGTTTCGTAATAGCGGAAGCGGCCAGTGGGGCCAAGTTCGCCTGCGGTAATGAGTGACCAACCGAGTTGTGCCACTTGTTGTTCGGCAATGTTCATGTCGTCGGGCCAGTAGGCAATGTGATGCAAGCCGCCTTGGCCATTCGTTGCTTCTAAAAATTCGTTGTAGGTCGATGGTGTGTCGTTGTGTTGTTCGATAATTTCAATTTGCATTGCGCCCATGTGAGCAAGTGCGAAAGAAAACTCGAGCGTGCCTGCTGTGCCGCGATGAGTGAAGTTGCTAATGGTGGGGCGTTCCACCACGCGCCATGGGCCAACACCAAGCGACTGCGCCCAGTGGGAAATGTGCTCATGAAATGTTCCGCGTGGCACCACATAAGCAACCTGGCGTGCTTCGCCAAAGAGTTGCAGGGCTGTTGTGGCTTCGGCGGGAGTGCTCATGATGCGAGTCCTGCGTAATGCTCGAGTGCTGCTTCCCATGGAGTGTGTACTTCAAGCAACTTGCGTGAGGGCATCACCACTTTTGGCATCGATACGCCAAGCACACCAACTAGTCGACCTGCACGCATATACGCCGCAGCAAATTTTCCTTCGTCAACACTGCCGGCCACCACGTGAATTTCTTCTGCATCGGTTGAACGCCCGAGAAATTGAATGCGCGAAGTGAATTGGTCGCTCCAGAAAAAAGGAACCGCACTATATGGCGTCAGCGGTGTGTTGTTGATGTGCGCCAATGCATTGCGTGCGGCGTGCGCACCTTGTTCTGCAGCGGTGGTCCAGTGTTCTACACGCATGGTGGGTTCAAGGTCGCTGTACAAACCATTTTCCCAACGCGCAACATCACCTGCGGCAAATACGCCTGGTGCTGCTTGTAAATGTGCATCACACACCACGCCGTCATTGACGGTGAGCCCCGAGCCATCAAGCCATTGCGTTGCAGGTGCAACACCAATACCTACCAACACCACATCGGCCGGCACCACACTTTCGCCAGTGGCATCGGAAATACGCACGCCAGTCAAGCTGTTTGCGTTGGTTTCAATGCCCTGCACACGCACATTGCAACGAATATTCACACCTTGTGTTGCATGAATTGCTGTTGCGGCTCGGCCCATTTCTTCACCAAGCCCGCGAATAAGAGGAGCGGGCAAACCTTCAACAACGGTGACAGTGCAACCACGTGCAACAGCTGTTGCTGCTGCTTCTAAACCAATAAAGCCAGCACCAATGACCACTAGTTTTTTGCCGGGCTGAAGTTCTTCACGTAACACTTGCGCATCGTGCAATGTGCGTAGTTGATGAATACCCTGTACGCGAGGTTGTTGTGGCAATTCGCGCGCAATGCCGCCGGTTGCAATAATGCAGGCGTCGTAATGCACAACCGACGACGTACTGAGCGTGAGTTCACGAGCAGCAATGTTGAGCGCGGTAGCACTGGTGTTATTGAGCCAGTGTGCACTTAACGATTCAATATCACTTGTCTTGCGCAACTGAATACGGTCGGCTTCCCATTCGCCACTCAAAAACTTCTTCGATAGTGGTGGCCTGTCGTATGGCGCTGTATCTTCAGCATTCACCACAGTGATATCGCCATCGAAACCATCGGTGCGCAGTGTTTCCACTGCCCGTAAACCCGCTAACGAACCGCCTACCACCGCAATGTGTGTCACATTTCCACTCTAGAACCTTTCGGGCCGTAGACGAATCTTGAGCCTGTGTCGTAAGGTAGCCCCGTGAATGTCAACCAAGAGTCGCTGAACGCCATGCCCGATGCGGCACAGGCAATTTTGCAAGCGGCCAAAGACATCATCAACGAGTCGGGTGAAAATGCGTTGCGCGTTACTGAAGTAGCCGAGCGTGCCGGCGTTGCTGTGGGTTTGTTGTACCACTACTTCAAAGATCGCAAAGCTCTTATTACTGCCGTTCGTGAATTTCAGTTTCTGGCGCGCATCACGGCCGACTCGGCAACGCTCGATGGCATTGTGGCGCGTGAAGGCAATGGCGGAGTGTTGCGCACCATCACCAGTGACTTTTCCGACCCGTATCACCCGCAACGTAGTGAGTTTCGCCTCGACCGCATTGAAGCACTCGCTATTGCTCGACACGACCCCGAATTAAAAGAACGCCTCACCGCTGCCCAAGAAGAGTTAGCCAGCAACATCGTGGCCACTATTCGCAAAGCCAAGGCGAATGGCATTCTCGATGAGTCGATTGATGAAAAGGCGCTGTCGTTCTTGCTTGAGGTTCTTCCCATTGGTCTTGTACTGGCCAACGTGTACGGCAAATATGCGCCCGATCAAAAAGACTGGGAATCGCTGCTATTACGTATGTTCCGCGGGTTAGCACCCGCCCCCGTTACGCCTGTAGCCGAGAAATAAGCTGGGCCGGGTTGCCGGCACACTCTTCTAAATCGCTTGCGGTGAGCACGCAGCGCCAGGTTCCCTCTTCTTCAACAATGAGTGCAGGTAGAACTCCCGCTGCTGCAAGGTGTTCATCTGTTGCTTCATTGCGATGCAAAAGCTCAATTTCAATTGCGGCTTCAGCACATGCGGCGAAAAAATCTTTGCGCGGTCGCACCTTGCCATGTGTGATATCGCACAAAGAGCACGATGTTGTACCGCGCAACTTGCCCACCACATAACGCAATTCGCCCAATATGGTGCCGTCGGCGTTATAAATGCCTACGTATCGCATGGCGTTTAACTAAACACAACCGATCGGTTGCCCCAAATGAGCACGCGATGTTCAACGTGTGCGCGCACGGCGCGCGCTAACACCACTGTTTCCAAGTCGCGTCCGCGGCGTGTGAGTTCAGCAACATCGTCGCGGTGCGTCACGCGAGTGACGTCTTGTTCCAAAATGGGGCCTTCATCAAGATCATCAGTGACGTAGTGCGCGGTGGCGCCAATAATTTTAACGCCGCGATCATGCGCTTGGCGGTAGGGGTTTGCGCCAATGAATGCAGGCAAAAAGGAGTGATGAATGTTGATCATCTTGCCCTTCCACTGCTGTGCAAACCAGGGTGGCAACACCAACATGTATCGCGCGAGCACCACGAGTTCTACATTGAGCGAGGTGAGCAAGTTGCTGACTGTTTGCTCTTGTTCGGCGCGCTTGCCTTCTTCAACAGGAATGTGTTCGTAGCGATACCCGAATGCTTCAACAAGTTCGCGGCTGTCGTTGTGGTTGGAAACAACAGCAGCAACATCGAGGCCGAGGTCGCCGTAGCGCGAACGCGTGAGGAGGTCAGACAAACAGTGCACGGTTTTCGACACCAAAATTGCGGTGCGCGGATTCCATGGCAATGCTCGCAAAGAAAAGTTCATGCCAAACTTGGTGGCAATGGGCGCAAATGCTGTGCTCAGCTGATCGAGTGTTTGTTCACCGGAATGTGTGAACTCGACGCGCTGGAAAAAAACACTGTCGTGCGTGTCGGTGTGTTGTTCGGCGTGAACAATGTTTCCGCCATTGTGGGCTACCCAGCTCGCCACATCGGCCACGATCCCCGACGTGTCGGGGCAGGAGATGAGAAGAACCGCGGTAGCACTCACAGTGGTGGAGACGATGGGAATCGAACCCACGACCCCCTGCTTGCAAAGCAGGTGCTCTAGCCAACTGAGCTACGTCCCCGTAGGGC
>JANRCO010000021.1 GCA_030726975.1 Ilumatobacteraceae bacterium
CTTGATCTTCTAAACATTCCAAAAGTTCATGCGGCTCAATGGCGTCGGCAATGTCGTACTGCAACGGCCTACCTACCTTGATGCGCCATCTGCCGACATCGGCCAACACCGCACGCCCTGCAATGCCACGCTGTGCCCAGTGATGCATGCCGTGCTCTTCATCGGGAACTCCGCCGTAGTGACCCGTACCTTCTTCATCGGCTTGGGCTGCAAAGTTGCGAATATGTCGAAAGCCATCCCATTGGCTCGACGACTGCGTATTCCAACCGTGTAACACATCGTCATGGCTCGTGGCGCGGTCATCGCCTGTGACTTCATGTTCAAAGCCTTGACGCCCAAAAAGAGGCGGGTTTGGTTCGCGCATGTTCCAGTTCATTGCAAATACTGCGCCGCGTTGCACCAGTTGTGCCGCTGCCGCCACTCGTTCAGGTGTCAGCAAGTTGAGGCAACCAAAGTACCGCGCACCCGGAGATGTCCAAACATCCCATGAACTGGGCAACCCTCCACGCAACGGCAATTCTGAATATTGGGGCAATGTGCTCTTGACCATTCCCTAGACCGTAGTGGGCTATTACGGTAGTAATTTCAGTGGACACTTCAACGACATCTCAACAGCCGCAACGCCCATTGCAGGGCTTGCGTATTCTCGATTTCAGCCGTGTACTTACCGGCCCCCATGCCACGCGCATGTTGTGCGACCTCGGTGCCGAGGTCATCAAAATTGAACCACCCGATGGCGACCTCACACGATTCACCAACCCGCGGGTCAATTCCCTTTCAACATATTTCATTCAGCAAAATGTGGGGAAGAAAAACATTTCACTCGACATATCGAAGCCAGAAGCTGTTGACATCGTGAAAAAACTCGTGATGCACGCCGACATTCTCATAGAAAATTTTCGACCAGGAGTAATGAAAAAACTTGGTCTCGACTACGCCTCGCTTTCTGCGCTCAACCCAAAACTCATTTACGCATCTATTACTGGCTACGGGCAAACAGGGCCTTGGGTACACCGCCGCGCATATGCACCAGTAGTTGGAGCAGAGTCGGGTCTCACCAATCATCAAGGCATGGCACGTGGTGGCCAGTTTGCTAACGACCCATTTTCTCACGCCGATGTTTACACCGCAATGGAAACCTGCGCGGCAGTTCTTGCTGCAGTCATTCAACGTCACACAACAGGACGTGGTCAATCAATTGATATTGCTATGGCGCAAACCATGCTGTATGTGAATGAACATGCACACGATGCTTTATGGGATGAGCCAACACCACCAGAACAGATTCGTTCTTTTGAACCTGGCAACTATCCGGTGCTCACCGCAGCAAACGGCGACAAGGTAGTTGTAAGTGGTCACCCAGGTGAGCGTGGAACATTCGATTTATTTTTCACAGCCATTGGCCGCACCGATTTATTAACCAATCCAAAATTTATTGATGTGCCATCGCGCTTAGTGAACCTTGAAGAACTGCAAAGTATTTTGCGAGCATGGGCCCTCACTATTCCCGATGCAACAGCAATTGAAGAAGCTCTCGCTAAACACAAATTGGCGAGCGGAAAAATTCGCACCACTCGCGAGTTTGCCGATACCGATTGGGCCGCAGCTCGAGAAATCACGGTGGAGGTCAGCAACCGTGGCGGAGGCAAGGTACGCATTCCTAATGCCCCGTGGAAGTTCTCTGACGCCACCGTTACCACCGCTGGCAGCCCGAAATACCGCGGCGAAGACAACGCCCTCGTACTGGGCAACCTCCTGGGTTTGTCGGCCACAGAAGTAGACGCCCTCACCGAGGCCGGGGTGCTACAGCGCCGTGTTCCGTCTGGCGCCACCCCCTAAACCCCTACCAAGCCGACAATGCTTCCGCATAATGTAAGTGTTGCCTAACAGCCATGGTGAATACCTGAGTTCAAGTTGCCTCATCACACCGACCAAGGACTTCGAGATTTCTCTGGTTCTTGCCATTCTCATTGCCGGTGGCTGAAATGGCCACGTAGAACAGGCCGTAGAGGGCGTTTTAGCCACGCTGGTCGCCTCTGTGCTCTACCTGGGAGGTTTTCTATATGCACGAAAACGCGCGCACCCTAGGGGGCGCTCTGCCCCGCCGAAGCAGTGCTGGCCTCGCCATTGCCGCCGTGCTCGGGTACCTCGTCTACGCCGGGGGCAACAAGCTCAACTTGAAGACCTTTTTCAATATCACCGGAATCCTCCTTGTCTTGTTTGCTGCTGGTCTTGCAGGCAAGGCAATTCACGAATTCCGCGAGCTCATTGAATGGGAATCGGGAGTGCACGACTTTTTGAAAGCCCTCTTTGGATGGGCTCCAGCCCCCGAACGCCTGCGCGTGATTGCATATTTCAGTTACTTAATTCCAGTGCTGTGGTTGTACCTTCGTAAGGGAACTCCAGGGGGAAACAATGAACGCACAATTGCCACCGAAACCACTCACTCGACCAGCAACGCCTAAAGAAGTCACAGCCACTTGGCTGACAAAAGCATTGCAGTCGAGCGGCGTCATTCCGTCCGATGTTGAAGTTGCATCACTACGGCACGAACCGCTCGGTGGTGGCACGGGTGTGTTCGGTGTGCTTGCACGACTAGTGGTTGATTACACAGAAACAACAACCACTGCTCCAACACGCATGGTGCTTAAAATTCCTACTGCTGCGCCAGAAAATAAAAACGTTGCGCTTGCTTTAGGCATCTACGTTCGTGAAACATATTTCTTCAATGAACTTGCCGCACGCACACCTGTTCCTTCTGTGCGGTGTCTGTATGCCGACATGGATATTGCAGCAGGTGAATTTGTTCTCATCATCGATGAAGTCGCGCACCTCACTGTGGGTGATCAATTAAATGGTGCAACAATTCCGCAACTTGAACGCACACTCAAAGAAATTGCGAAGTGGCACGCCGCGTGGTGGGAACACCCCGATCTGGACACATTTGATTGGCTTCCTACTAACGACAGTCCTATTCAATTAGCCGTTGTACCAGGCATCATGCGCGGTGCAATGCCCGTTATTGAAGCCGATTGGATTCCACGCCTTGGTGAAGAAGCAGTTGCATTGGGTCGCGATGTGGCCGACAAATTTGAAGAAATAATGGCTCGTTCTAGTGCTGCAGCACGCACACTGTGCCATGGTGATGTGCGTTTAGAAAATGTCTTTTTCAACGAAGATGCGAGCGACATCATGTTCATTGACTTCCAAATGCTCGTAAAAGGCACCCCCGCACAAGATGTGCAGTATCTACTCAGTTCCTCAATGAACCCAGAAGTGTGGGACAAAGAAGGCATACGCCTCTTAGAGCTGTACCACAACGAACTCATTGCACAAGGCGTCATCAATTATTCATGGGACACCTTTTGGTCTGAGTTTCAGTTGCAGTGTTTGTGGGCCATGGTTGCACCCGCGTCAACAGTGGGTGGCTTCGACATGGGTGACGACAAAGGCAAACAACTTGCTGAACGTTGGATGACTCGAGGTTGGTACTTACCAATCGCCGCTAACGCGCGCCAAGCATTGTAAGAAAATTGAGCTAACGCCCTGAGTGGCCAAAGCCGCCGCCGCGGTCGTAACCATCGAGGCTGTCTACAACGGTCCACTGCACTTCTTCAATGCGTTGCACAACAAGCTGTGCAATGCGGTCGCCGCGTTCAATGCCATAGGCAGTTGTTGGGTCGGTATTCAAAATGATGACCTGTAGTTCTCCGCGGTAGCCCGCATCGATGAGCCCAGGTGCATTCACCACCGAAATACCGTGTTTCAACGCCAAACCGCTCCGAGGCAAAACAAAGCCCGCATACCCTTCGGGCAATGCAATGGCAATGCCCGTGGGAACGAGCACCCTGCCGCCTCCTGGGGGTACCTCAATGGAGATGCGGGCATGGAGGTCGGTTCCGGCATCACCTTTGTGGGCGAGCGCAGGAAGGGGAAGTTCGGGGTCAAGTTGTTGGATGGCGACGTTCAGCACACCTTGACTCTAGATTGCATGACGTGATGGTGTGGATGGATCTCGAAATGACAGGGCTCGACCCTGCAAAAGAAGTGATTGTGGAAATTGCCACCCTCATTACCGACGACGAATTAAACATCATCGCCGAGGGTCCCGATCTTGTGGTGCACCAACCCGAACACCTCCTTGCCGCGATGGACCCATTCGTGGTGAACATGCACACCAAGTCGGGGTTGCTCAATGAAATTCGCACCTCCACTTTGAGCCTTGAAGAAGCAGGACGCATCACCCTCGACTTCATTAAGAGTCATGTTGGCGCTCCAAAAACTGTTCCGCTGTGCGGAAACAGCATCGGCACCGACCGCCGTTTTCTTGCTGCATATCTTCCCGACATCGAGAACTACCTGCACTACCGCAGCATCGACGTGTCGAGCGTGAAAGAACTCGCCAAGCGCTGGTACCCCGAACTCACTGCGGGTCGGCCCAGTAAAGAAGGAAACCACCGTGCGCTCGACGATATTCGCGAAAGCGTGCGTGAACTTGCGTACTATCGCGCGCACGCCTTCAAGTAGTACTGCACGCGCAAGTAGATTAGGCAAGTGACTTCTACTCCTGCATCTTCTTCCGCTGCGGACCCACGCCCCATGCGGCAAGAACAAATGCCGGCCAGTACCGACATCGTGGAAATTGTCCCCGGTATTTATCGCACGCAACTCCCCATCGATCTTCCCGGTCTTGGCCACGTCAATATGTATGTGCTTGAAGATGAGCGCGGTGTTGCGGTGGTCGACCCAGGTATGCCTGGTCGCGAATCTTTTATTGCATTAGAAAGTCGCTTAAAAGACATGGGCATTCCTTTGCGCCGGGTTCACTCTGTACTTGTTACACATAGCCACCCCGACCATTACGGCGGCGCTGGTCGTTTGCGTAAAGATTTTGGTGCAGAAATCATTGCCCACCGTCGTTTCCGGTTGTGGTGGGACCCCAAAGAACCACCCGATGTTGACGTAGAAGATGTTCCCGACATTCGCGCTGTTCGCCCGAATGGAAAAACTCCCTGGGGCGGCGAGGGGTACAACATCCCATGGCGTCGTCACACTCAGTTGCGTATGCACGCAAAATTTCCCAAAGTCTTTGGTGTGCCTCACCCCAACCGTCGTGTTGACGAAGGCGACCGCATCACGTTGGCAAAACGCGAATGGCTCGCGGTGCATACACCTGGCCACACCGAAGATCACCTCTGCCTTTTTGACCCCGATAGTGGTGTTCTCATTAGTGGCGACCACGTTTTGCCCAGTATTACGCCACATATTTCTGGCATGACCAACGCCGTCGACCCATTGGCCGAGTTTTTTGGCTCACTCGACAAAGTGGGCGAGCTTGGTTCACAAATGAAACTCGCATTACCCGCACACGGCAACCCATTCACCAATGTTGTTGAGCGCGTGCAAGATATTAAAGATCATCACATTGAACGCCTAGAAAAATTGCGCACCATCGGCAACGAGTTCGATCGCCCAGCCACCGTCATGGAAATTGCTGGTCATCTCTTTTCAGCACGCGCTCAAGGCCCGATGGCCGACAGTGAAACCTTTGCACACCTCGAGCACTTGCGCATCGCTGGCGAATTCAGCGTGCGTGAAAAAGATGGTTTCCTCGAATACGTTCGCGTCTAAAACTTTTACAGTTTTTGAAGTTGCGCTACAGCAGCAATTGCGCCGTTCATCTCATGCCAAATTGCGGTGAGATTTTTTTCTTCGCGAGTCACTGTAAAAACATCTTGCCCTGGCTGTATCGGCGTGAGGTGTTCAAGCACCACAGCAAATGGTTCACGAAAATCTCGGTGCCCACTTAACCACTCTTCAATAGCTTCCCAATACGCAGCATTGTTCATATGACCAAGTGCATCCATGTCGGAGAAGCGCACAGGCCACGCATCACGTTGTTCCGAGTCTTCGGGTTTCATGCGCAACATTGAACGTGCACTTACTTTTCTGTCCATCGCTGCTTCTCGCGCAGTGGCTAAAAAATCTTCTGCAAGTATTGCGGGTCGCATGGTTTGTAAATCAACATGCACCCACACAGCCGATGCTTCAATGAGTGAACCTTTTTCACCTTCAATGCGCGTCGAACGTTCTGCCCAATGCGAGCCAAGACCGCCACACCATGTGCGCAAAGTGAGTCGCTCTTGAAAAACAGGAAACTTGGTAATGCGTAATGCAGTGCGGCGCACTACCCATCCGTCTTTGTCGGCATAGTTTGCGTCTTCAGTGTCGTCATGAGAAACGTCTTGTAGGTATCGCACGGTGGCATCGAGGCGCAGCCGGCCTCGGGGGGTGACATCACCCAAGCGCACCCTGCGTGCCGCGGTAAAGATCCGCCCTTGTGGGGGAACTGCAAGGAATTCAAGGGGGGCGGCATCCACAGCCAAACCCTAATGGATCAAGGGTTTCATCCCTCTTTCGTTAAATCGCTTGACTCGCCTCCAAATAGGTGGTTTCCTTAAAGCCGAATGTTGAAGAACACCCACGCCCTCGCCTGCTTCGCAGCCTCCACTAACGCTTCCGCGCATACCAGCGCGGCCGCGGGTTATTGGCATGCCAGCAATCCAGCGTTTGCGGTGAAATTCGCGAATAAGCGATTCAGCCAGCGCCTCGACAGGAGCAACACGTAAAACGAAAAACGTGTAAGTCGAGGCCGCTGGGTAACACACCCGGCGGCCTTTTTTGTTTTTCCGATTCATTATCCGCCCACCGAATACCAACCGAATACCAGAACACCGAACAGAAAGTAGACAACATGCTTGCCATCAACACCCTCGACATCACCATCGATACCCCGATGATTCTGTCTGCAAAACGATGCGCCGATGGAAATGGGACCCTGACCTATCTCTTCTTCTCTGAAGAGCATGTTGATATTGCACGCGCCAAAGCCATCTGTTCCAAGTGTTCTTCACAGGCGAGCTGTCTCGCCCAAGCGATTGAGCAAAACGAGCCCTGGGGAGTCTGGGGCGGCGAGCTCATTGAGAACGGCCGCGTGGTTGCTGTGAAGCGACCACGCGGACGGCCACCCGTCCACATTCGTCACATGCGACCCATTGACGAAGTGCCAATTCCTCGGCACTTAGTGGCATCGGTAGCCTGATGAGGTGACCTTCCCCCGCCATCGCACCGTGCGCCTGCTGCTCACCATCTTGGCGGTAGCCGTGGTGAGCGTTGGCGGTGGGTGGCTCCTCAGCGACCGCACAGAAGATTCCACCTCTGACCTAGGAACCGTCACACTGAGCCCCTCGCTCACTGTTGCCGACCCCACCA
Organism: Ilumatobacteraceae bacterium; assembly: GCA_030726975.1. GTDB lineage: Bacteria > Actinomycetota > Acidimicrobiia > Acidimicrobiales > Ilumatobacteraceae > F1-20-MAGs119. The sequence goes on from JANRCO010000021.1 coordinate 7,273, forward strand.
TTGGCACTAATGTTCCTGCCGCTGGAAAATTGTTTCCTGCTCTGTCGTTGGAAGATCTCACCGGCACAGATATTGATTTTTCTACCCTGCGTGGCAAACCCATGGTGGTGAACTTCTGGTTCTCTACCTGTGAGCCCTGCAAACGTGAATTTCCTGCATTGCTCGATGCGGCTGCAAGCACAAAAGGCAACATCTCGTTTGTTGGCGTGAACCCCCAAGACACTGCCGTTGCTGCGCAAGATTTTGTGGATGAATACGCCAGTGAGTCGAACGACTTCATTTATGTCCGCGACCCCAATGGCGAACTACTAACACAGTTAGGTGTTGGTACTTTTCCCATGACACTCTTTATTGATGCTGGTGGTGTCATTGTTTCTCAACACGCCGGCGAAATTACTTCCGTTGAACTTGCCACAACCATGCAGAAATATTTTGGTGTGTCATGATTGCTCTTGAAGGACGTTTTGCTTACAGCTTCATTCTTGGAGTTCTTGCTGCAGTAAATCCGTGTGGCTTTGTATTACTTCCTACATACCTCATGTATTTTCTTGGGCTGGAAGGGTCACGGCCAAAAAGCTCACAGCGTGCAACATTGCGCAGGGCACTTCTTGTTGGTGCAGCAACATCAAGCGGATTCATTGCAGTATTTCTATTGGTGGGAAGTATCTCACGTCTCTTCACTAACTGGATTGAACAAAATGCTAAATATGCGTCGCTCGTCATTGGTATAGCTCTTGTAGCAATGGGGCTTGCAATGCTGCGTGGTTGGAAACCCAAAATCACCACACCTGCAATTGCCGGCGGTAAAGATCGCACTGTATTTTCTATGTTTTTGTTCGGTATTGCGTATGCCGTAGCATCAATTGGTTGCACCATTGGCTTTTTAACAACTGTCATTTTCGGTTCAATCTCTACACACGGTTTTGTTTCAGGAATGATGAGCGTTGTTCTTTACGGTTTAGGCATGGCCATGCTTGTTACTGCACTCACGGTGACATTGGCATTTGCACAAGGTGGGTTGCTTCAGATTTTGCGTAATGGGCTTCAATACGTCGATCGCGTTGCCGCAGTTTTTGTTGTCCTCACCGGTTTATACCTGTCGTGGTATTGGTATGCCGCAATTGCAGAAACGAAGCCAGGTTCAGTGGTGAGTAATGTAGAAAACTGGCAAGGAGACATTGCAACGTTTTTGCAACGCCAAGGCGCATGGAAGTTAGGCATCATTTTCGCCATCGTTATTTCCCTGGCATTCGTATTCATGAAGTTCCGCGCAGAAGATCGCAATGACACTCATGTTTGATGAGTTGCTTGCTCAAGAAGGCGTTGAAGAAGTGCTCACGTTGCGCAGCACTTTTGGTTTTATGGCGTATCACGGTGGTGGCCTCGAAGAAATGACAGAAGTCATTGCGCAAGCCGCTGCTGAAAAAAGTGGTGCTTCGTATTACGGAGTGCACCAACCCGCAGGCATGGAGTGGCATATTCCTTCACATAAAGTGATCCGTGAACATTCCGATGCGTTGGGTGCTTTCCTTGACCATGTCGACATTGTGATTACCGTGCATGGTTACGGACGCATGGGCTTATGGGCAACGCTGCTACTCGGTGGCACCAATAGAGAACTCGCCACACATGTTGGTGGGCATTTGCGCAGCCATCTTCCGGCGTACGAAATTCGTACCGACCTTGAAGAGATTCCTAAAGAGCTGCGTGGGCAACACCCCTTGAACCCCGTGAATCTTCCGCCGCGAAGGGGCGTTCAACTCGAACTCCCCCCACGCATTCGCGGAACCAGCCCCCTCTTTTGGGACTGGGAAGGCCCCGAGCTGAACCCCCACTCCCAGGCTCTTGTCGATGCTCTAGCGCTCTCCGCACTCACATTTGAGGGCTAAAAGAGGGGTTCTCGGCGCGGTATATCCC
>JANRCO010000022.1 GCA_030726975.1 Ilumatobacteraceae bacterium
GGGTCAAATCGATGCGGTGCTCAACGCGCGCCCAGAAGATCGCCGAGCAATTATTGAAGAAGCCGCTGGTGTACTGAAATATCGCAAGCGTAAAGAAAAAGCTGAACGTCGACTCGACGGCACTGAAGCAAACCTTTTGCGTGTGCAAGACCTCATTCGTGAAGTACGTCGTCAGTTGCGCCCATTAGAGCGCCAAGCCGATGCTGCACGTCGCCACGGAGCATTGGTTGCTGAACTCAGTATTTTGCAGCTCTACATTGCCGGCCAAGAAATTTTGGCGGCAAAAGAGAAACTTGCAAACATTGCAGGTGAGAAGAATGCTTCGGTAGAAAAAGAACAAGCAATTCGCACTCGTATGGCTGAACTCGATGTTCTGGTAGCCGCAAGCGAGGCAGAACTTGCAGCTCTTGGAGACACGGGCGTGAGTGACCAACTGGTACGCGTTGAGCAATTGCGCGAGCGGTCACGTGGTCTGTCTGCACTGTTGGCGGAACGTCGTCGTTCAATGGAACGTGATCGTAGTCAATTCATGGATTCCGATGTCATGGCTTCACTCGAAACCGATGCCTCTGCATTGCGCAGTGAGCTTGAAGAAATTGAATTAGCTCTCGCAGATCTGTCGCCAGAGGCCGATGATCTCGCTTTGCAAATTTCTCGCTTTGCAGCACGACGCGAAGCCGATGGGGAAGATGCGCTTCCTGAATTGCCTGTGCCAGTAGCCTCAAGTGCTGCAGCAGAAGTACGCGGTGAATTGCGTACTTTGCACAATAATGATGAACGCGACCGTGCTGAATTGCAGCGGGTGAGCACTCGAATTGCACAACTTGAAGACCGTGCCGAGCGTTTGTTGAACGATGTTGAGCGTTTAGGCAACGAATACGAAAATGCCGAGGCTGCCGCAGAGATCTTGGAAAACCAAGTAGGTGGAGCGTCGGAACGCCGTTCTGCCGCCGAGGTTGCTTTCGATTCAATTACGCAAGTCGCCTCTATTGCTAGTGCGCAACGTGCCCACTGGAGTGCTCGTATAGAAGTTTTGCGTGAAGCACTAGAAGCTGCACGTAGTCGTGCGGGCCTGCAGCACCTGAAAGACGTTTCTGGTGTTATTGGTGCCTTGGTCGACCTCGTCACTATCGATGCTGGTCGTGAAGAAGCAGTAAACGCTGCGCTCGGCGACGCTATTGCCGGCATTGTGATGTCTGATGTTGACGCTGCACGTAATGCGCTGAGCCAACTCGATGTGAAGAGCTTGCAAGGTGCAGTACTTGCTTTGGGTGGCTCGAATACTGCTTCAGCTGCGCAGCAGCCAGATGGCGCACTGTTGGTTCGTCAATTTGTGCGTGCCAATGGTGGGCAATACGAAGCCTCGATCAATGCATTGCTCGACCGCTTGCTTGCCAACAGCGTGTTTGCCACATCGTGGGGTGCGGCAGTAGAAATTGCCCTCAATCATCCGCAGCTGTTTGTTGTTACAGAGCGCGGCGACCGCTTCGCTGCAACAGGCTGGCGACTAGGTGCCCAGGGTGATGCCGTGACGGCAAGCGCACTTGAAGACGCCATTGAAAGTTCTGCTATTGCTACCGCAGAGGCTGAACGACGCGAAGGTGAATTAAGCCGTGCGCGAGCAGAGGTGCTCACCGCTCGTGAGGCACTAGCCGACATTGAGCGTCGACACGATGTGTTGAAAACTGCTCGCTTGTCGGCTGCCGATTCTTTGTCGAAAGTTACGTCAGAGCGCCGTGAAGTGATTGCAGAAACCGATGCGGTTCGTTCGCAGCGCGACGATGTTGGTGCACGTGTTGAACGTGCTGCACAGCGCATTGGCGAACTCGAAGCGCTCTTGCCACGGTTAGAAGCTGACGAAGCTCAAGAAGTAGAAACAATGCGTGCAATTGGTGCTGCTCGGGCCAGTCTCGATGCACAGGCCTCTGAGTTCGCTTTGCGCCAAAAAGACCTTGAAGTGCGTTCTGTTGGTTTGCGCGAACGTAAGCAGTTTGTTGAACGGCGACTCAGCGAAACTGAATCGCGCCTCACTGCCGATGCTGAAGCGCGTGCCGCAGCTTCAGGTCAACGCGAACGCATAGAGAAGTCTTTTACCGCAATTGTTGCCTTAAGTGAACTCGTCGACCAGCATCGCATTACCACCGAGGCATTGTTGCAGCAGTTGCGTGCAGCTCGTCAAAAGCAAAGCGATGAAGTGCGTTCGGTTGCACAACGACTCGATGAATCTCGCCGTGAGCGCAGCGCCAGTGAAAAAGCTCTCGACGATGCACGTGAGCGTGGCCGTCGTACCGAAATTGAAGAAGCAGAAATGCGAATACGCCTTGAGGCATCTATTGAAGCGCTGCGCCGTGATCTAGAAGTGGAGCCTGAAGTTGCTGAAGCAGCCGAGGCACCAGAAGTTCCTGCGGGCCTGACCCCAGTGGTCCGTGCTCGCGACCTCGAGCGTGAACTGCGACTCATGGGCCCTATTAACCCACTGGCCCTTGAAGAATTCACCGAGTTGCAAAAGCGCAATGAGTTTCTTGAAGCTCAGCTTGAAGACGTGCGCAACACGCGCCGTGACCTCTTGCGTGTCATCAAGGCTGTTGACGAAGAAATCCAAACTGTTTTCACGACTGCATTCGCCGATGTGGCCCGTAACTTTGGCGAACTCTTCGAGATGTTGTTCCCCGGTGGTAAGGGAACTCTCGTTCTCACGAGCCCACAAGACATGTTGAACACCGGTATTGAAGTAGAAGCTAAGCCTGGTGGCAAAAACATAAAGAAACTGTCGTTGCTCTCTGGTGGAGAACGGTCTCTTACTGCGCTGGCGTTCTTGTTTGCAGTATTCCGTAGCCGCCCCTCTCCGTTCTATGTAATGGACGAAGTTGAAGCTGCGCTCGACGACCCCAATCTCACCCGCTTTTTGAGCTTGCTAAAAGAGTTCCGCGACGATGCGCAACTCATTGTGGTGAGCCACCAAAAGCGAACCATGGAAGCCGCCGATTGCCTCTTGGGTGTCACGATGCAACCTGGTGGTTCATCGAAAGTCATCGTCGAGCGCAACTCGTCTTCTGGCAACGAATGAGCGTGAACACCTACTGAAGCGAGTTGTATGAATACTGCACCCATGATTTTATTAATTCTTGTTGGTTTAGTTCTTGTCTTTGGTGTGGGGGTGGTGGTCTACAACCGTCGCACATCTGCACCCCTAGAGGTTGAAGAGGCACCAGCAAAAGTTGCTGTTCAGGCAGGGGCAGACGTTGAGGCAGAAGTCGATGTTGAAGTTGAAGAACCCGCGCCCGCACCAGGTGCGGTGCGACGTTTCGCACGCGCGGCGGGAATTTTCAACGGATCATTCGCTGTATTGCGCGGAAAAGACAAGATCACGAGCGAAACATGGGAAGAGCTCGAAGAAACTCTTCTCCGAGCTGACGTTGGTCTTCAAACAACAACAGCACTGCTCGATACCTTGAAGTCGCGTGTTGGTCGTAAAGACATCAGCACCCCACAAGAGTTGCTCGATGCGTTGCAAGGCGAGATGGCTGGTCAGTTGAGCAGCAACTCGCGTGAATTGCATTTCGACAACTCGGTGAAGATGCCAAACATTTGGCTCTTTGTTGGAGTGAACGGTGTGGGAAAAACGACCACCATTGGCAAAGTTGCATTTGCTCAAAAAGCTTTGGGTCGTTCGGTGCTGTTGGCAGCAGGCGATACCTTTCGCGCAGCAGCAGGTGAGCAATTGGAAACATGGGCACAGCGCGCCGAGGTTCCGATTATTCGCGGCAATGAAGGTGGCGACCCTAGCGCTGTGATTTTTGATGCTGTGCAAAGTGCTGCGGCAAATAACCGTGAGCTCGTACTTGGTGATACGGCTGGCCGCTTGCAGAACAAGTCGAATCTGATGGAAGAACTAAAGAAGGTTCGTCGTGTTGCTGAGAAGGAAGCCGGAACAGTAACAGAAGTACTTTTAGTGATCGATGCAACAACCGGACAAAATGGATTATCGCAAGCAGAGCAGTTTGCTTTAGCAACCAACGTGACTGGCGTAGTCCTTACAAAGCTTGATGGTTCTGCCAAAGGCGGCATCGTTTTTGCCATTGAAACCCAGTTAGGAATCCCTGTGAAATTGGTTGGTCTAGGTGAAACCATTGGCGATCTTGTGCCGTTTGACCCCGAAGAATACGTGCGGGAACTTTTCGCAGAGGCGTAACGTCTGAGGAGTATGAACACTTCTCCTTTCCGCTCGGTTCTCATTGTTTGTGGCGTCGCAACTTTTGGGCTGGTTGCCTGTGGTGCCGAAGAGTCACAACCGCAACCCATTTCTTTTTCACTTGCAGCGTCAACGCGTTCAGCAAGCGATGCAATAGGTACTCCTGAGTCGAGTAATAGCAGTTCAAAAATCATGGCCCCGAACTATTCGGTGGAATATGTGGTCGATGGAAAACTTGCCGACCTTGGCAAAGAAGCTTCAAGCTGGCGCGCACAAACCAATGTTGTTGCGAGCGATGCGGATCTCAAGAAAATTGCTACAGCACTTGGCGTCAAAAATACTGAGGTACAGATATCATCAGGTGACCCGTATCTCAGCTGGTATTACTCAGGAGCCGTATCTTCTGAAGCATCTTCTCCTCCCAGCGTTGGTATGAATGATTCCGACGCAGCAACAACAGCACCAGATCGAGCCGTAGTTTCTCCGCCAGTACCTGAAAATGTGCCAACGAAAAAAGAAGCTCAATCCATTATTCAGAAAATGCTGGCGAAAATGGATGTTGACGTAGACGATGCGAACATTGAACTCAATGGCGATGAGTACGGCGTGTGGGTAACTGCCTGGGAAACCTTTGATGGCATGCGTTCTCCGATGTCGTGGAATATTGGCCTCGGTGCAAATGGTGCAGTGACCTATGCCCAGGGAAATTTTTTAGAGTTCACGAAAGGCGCAAATTATCCAGTCGTAAGCACCACTGAAGCAGTGAAGCGGTTAGGCGACTCGCGTTATTCAGGGTGGTTTGGGTACGGTGCAGTGAGCAGTAAAGAAGTTCTCGCCCAAGACATGACGCCTATTCCTGCACAGGAAGATGTTGTGCAAACCATTCGCCTCACCAAAGTTTCAGCATCGCTCACCCCTGTTATTGCGAGTGACACAACGTTGTGGTTGCTGCCATCGTATGAATACCTCACTTCAGAGGGGTATACGGTCAGTGCTCTTGCTCTTGACGACAAATACATTGAACAAACTCCAATAAGTACTGTTCCCGACAGCGATGGCGACGTCAGTGTTCCTGGTGCAGGCAGCGGAAGTTCTGGCTCGTCAACAGGCGCAACCCCGCCGGTAGATGGGGGAGTAGTTGAACCCCTACCTGCGCCTCAAACCGTTTTGCCAACCGAGAACGACGCAGAAGCTTTGGTTGGCCTGAGTGAAGATGAAGCAGTGAAGATCATCGAAGGAAATGGTTGGACCTATCGCATTGGTTCACGTGACGGGGAACAGTTCATGCTGACCCAGGATTACTTAACTTCGCGGCTCACTTTGGGTATTGAAAAATCCATAGTGGTCACCGCAACTATTGGCTAAGGGGGCCAACAAGGCCGCTTTTCGCTAGCCTGAGAATCACATGTTCGACAATCTCAGTTCCCGTTTTGAATCCATTCTGAAAAAGGTGCGCGGCAAGGGCCGTCTCACCGAAGCAGATGTCGATGAAGTATTGAGTGAAATTCGTGCTGCACTTCTCGATGCCGACGTCAACGTTGGAGTAGTGCGCACCGTTGTAGCGCGCATTCGTGAAGCGGCAATTGGGGCAGAACTCTCACAGGCGCTCGACCCCGGCCAACAAGTGGTGAAAATTGTGAGCCAAGAGCTCACGGCAATGCTGGGCGGCGAGACCCTCAAAATTTCCTATGCAAGTAAGCCTCCCACTGTTGTGCTCATGGCGGGTTTGCAGGGTTCGGGTAAAACCACCAGTGCGGCAAAGCTTGCACGTTGGTTTAAATCGCAAGGTCGTCATCCACTCTTGGTAGGGGCCGACCTTCAGCGGCCAGCCGCAGTAGAGCAGTTGCGCACACTGGGCAAGCAAATCGATGTGCCGGTCTTTTCTGAACCAGGTGACCCAGTAACAACTGCAACACGTGGTCTCGCTGAAGCTCGCCGCATTGGAAAAGACGTACTCATCGTCGACACCGCCGGACGCTTGTCTATTGATGCCGACCTCATGGATGAAATTCGGCGCATTTCCGATGCCGTTACTCCGAACTACACCTTCCTTGTCATCGATGCAATGACGGGTCAAGATGCGGTGAATACCGCCGAAGCATTCCACAACACTTTGGCAATTGACGGCGTTATTTTGTCGAAGCTTGACGGCGACGCCCGCGGTGGTGCTGCTTTGTCGGTGAAAGAAGTCATTGGTCGTCCCATTGCCTTTGCGGCAACTGGTGAAAAACTCGATGCCTTTGAGCAGTTCCACCCCGACCGCATGGCCGGGCGCATTTTGGGTATGGGCGACATGCTCACACTCATCGAACAAGCCGAGTCGGTCTTTGAAAAAGAAGAAGCTGAAAAAGCTGCTGCGAAATTATTCGAAGGCGATTTCACCCTCGACGATTTCCTCGATCAATTGCAACAGGTGAAAAAGATGGGCTCGATGTCGAGCATCATGGGCATGATCCCTGGCATGCCAAAGGCGGCTAAAGGTGCTGAAATTGACGACGACATGCTCAAGGTCACCGAGGCCATCATCCGCTCCATGACCAAAGAAGAGCGACGCCAGCCAGAAATCATCAACGGATCACGTCGTACCCGCATTGCCAAAGGCAGTGGCACCACGGTGCCCGACATCAACAAATTGGTGAAGCAGTTCACTGAAATGCAAAAAATGATGAAGCGAATGGGTGGAATGGCCGCACTTTCGGGCGGTAAAGCGAATAAAAAGGGCAAACCCGGCAAGGTGAACCCCATCAAGATGGCCAAAGCCATGCGTGAGATGGGCCTGAGCGACCTCGCTGGGCCTGGTGGAAGCATGAAGGGCTTCCCGCCCCCCGGAAAGAATCCTTCAGGAATACCTTCTGAAGGGTTCCCCGATTTTCGCGACTTCCGATAACCTTTCCGAGTCCCGTCGTTGGGCTTTACCAGCGGCAACCGTTCCAGGAGTTCTTACATGTCAGTCAAATTGCGCCTCACCCGTGTTGGAAAGACCAAGCAACCTCATTACCGCATCGTGGTAGCCGACGAGCGTCGTTCACGTGATGGTCGCTTCATCGAGATTCTCGGCCAGTACAACCCGCGCACCGAGCCTTCACATTTGAATGTCGACAACGACAAAGCTGTGTCGTGGTTGCAGCAAGGTGCACAGCCAACAGAGCGCGTGCGTAAGTTGCTTGAAATTTCTGGTGCATGGGCGCAGTTCACTGCATCAAAGAGCGCGAAGTAAATAGCGTGTCGTCTTCCGACAACGCCAACCTTGTTCCAGCACCAACCGCAATTGCTGTCTTGGAACACGTCGTACGTTCCATCGTCGACAACCCCGACGCAGTGCATGTTGATGCCCGAGAAGATGACGACAAGGTGTTTCTTGAAGTTCGCGTCGGCGAAGGCGACCTTGGTCGTGTTATCGGCCGTCGTGGTCGTACAGCACAAAGTATTCGCACAGTAGTGCGTGCGGCTGCAAGCCGTGATGGCGTCGCAATCGACGTCGACTTTGTTGATGAATGAGAACACCCCACAAGATCTCCTAGAAATAGGACGGGTAGGCCGTTCACATGGTGTGAAAGGCGAAATGTACATTTCGCTCACGTCCGATCGCGTCGAGCGTCAGCAACCTGGAACCACCATATGGATCTCTGGCTGCGCCTATGTCGTGCAGGCCATTCGCCCCAGCAATGACCGCTGGCTGGTGTTCCTCGAGGGAATTCATAGCCCTGAAGCAGCTGCATCTCTCACCAACCAACTCATTTTTGCTGAGCCCATCGACGATGACGATGCGCTATGGGTGCACGAGCTGGTGGGGTCACGCGTCGTTGGCATTGATGGCACTAACTACGGAACATGCACCGCAGTGCTCGATAACCCCGCGCATCCCATTATTGAAACCGATCTCGATGTTCTCGTCCCTCTTCCCTTTGTGGTGGAATATCGCGATGGGGAAGTACGCGTGAATCCGCCATTGGGTCTTTTGGAACTTGCCGATGACGAGGAAGCAGTGCAGTAATGCGGATTGATGTGTTCAGCATTTTCCCCGAGATGGTCAATGCGTTTTGCTCCGACTCATTGCTCGGCCGTGCGCGTCAGTCACAAATCATCGACCTGCGCACCCACGATCTGCGCAATTACTCCTCCGATGTACATCGCACTGTTGACGACCCGGTGTTTGGTGGCGGAGCGGGCATGCTCATGAAGCCCGAACCTATTTTTGCTGCAGTGGAAGAAGTGCAGCCTCCACGGCCCTTGTTGCTCATGGGTCCTGGTGGGCAACAGTTCTCACAAGAAATGGCGCAGCACTTAGCAAGCGATATTGCACAAAGCGGGGGCTTCAGTATTTTGTGTGGTCGCTATGAAGGCGTCGACCATCGCGTGCGTGAGCACCTTGTTGACCATGAGGTATCGGTCGGTGACGTGGTGCTCGCTGGCGGGGAAGTGGCGGCCTGTCTCATCATCGAAGCAGTCACTCGGCTCTTGCCCGGGGTGATGGGCAATGCTGAATCGCCCATTACCGAGAGTTTTGGCGCCGAAGGCCTTCTCGAAGAGCCCCAGTTCACCCGCCCAGCCGATTTTCGGGGCTGGGTCGTACCTGAGGTCTTGCGCGAGGGGAACCATGCCAAAATCGCCCGCTGGCGACTCGCTCAGGCGCTTCATCGCACCCTTTTGGCCCGCCCCGACCTCATTGCGGCTCGGGGAGGAATCAGCACAAAAGAGGCTTCTTTGTTGGAAGAGTTCCCTTCTCTTGCCTATCCTTCAATGTTCATCCAAAGCGGGTCTCATCCCGCTCCTCACCAGTAACGGAACGCGCCATGAAGACCACCGACCTTGTAGACAACCAGTACT
>JANRCO010000023.1 GCA_030726975.1 Ilumatobacteraceae bacterium
GAGTGTGATGTGCGGCGCCAACGACGTGGCTGTTTACAACACTGCTCGCGAAGTAGTGATGGCGTATGCAAAAGCATGTGAACGCTTGGGAGAGGCGGGCGCTGGGCAGCTCGCCAAAATGGTGAATCAAATTTGTATAGCGGGAATGGTGCAAGCACTTTCTGAAGGAATCAACTTTGCTCAGGCTGCTGGTCTTGATGTAGAGCAACTGGTGTCGGTCATTTCGCGAGGTGCCGCGAGCTCTTGGCAAATGGTGAATAGGTCATCAACGATGGCGCGTAATGAATTCGACTTTGGTTTTGCTGTCGAGTGGATGCGTAAAGACTTGGGTTTTTGCATCGATGAAGCGCAACGCAACGGGGCGTCACTGCCTGTTACTACTCTCGTTGATTCTTATTACGCCGAGGTAGAAGCTCGTGGTGGAAAACGCTGGGATACCAGCAGTTTGATTTCGCTTCTACGGAAGTAGTGCTGGTTCAGGAGCCTTTACTACCGGCAGCCCTGGGAAAATGACCCACTGTGCACCAGCGCTGCGTTCGGCAACTGCGGTTTGTGCGGCGTCGATAACTTGATCGACGGTGAGAATGTCGAAACCTGTTTCGCGAATGAGAGCTTGTGATTCGGCATTCACCAATGGCGTGTCGACAAAGAATGGGCAAATGGCGCTCAAGCAAACATTGTGCTCAATGAGCGTTGGGGCCAGCGACTTCACAAAGCCAAGCACTGCATGTTTGGTGAGGCCATAAATGGGGTCGGCTTGAATGGGGAAGAGCCCCGCCATAGATGCGGTGACCACGATGTCGCCACCGCCATTTTTTGCCATGGCATCGGCGAGGTGGGCAACACCGAGCACGACGCCATCGATATTGATGGAACTCACACGACGGTAATTATTGAGGTTGAACTCAAACACCGATTCGGTTGGCGTTGCAGCAAAAATATTTCCACCACTTGCCACACCAGCATTCAAAAACACCACATCGAAGGGTTTGTGTTGCGCAGCAAGTTCTTTCCATTGTTTTTCGCTCGTGACATCGTGGTGCTGGTAAGTGGCGCCGAGTTCTTGTGCGAGTGCAGCGCCGAGAGCATCGTCGACATCGGTAATGAGGACGTCGTTGCCCATGTTGGCCCAGTGGCGTGCAATGCCGGCGCCAATTCCGCTAGCGCCCCCTGTAATGAGAATGCGATGTTGTGTCATGAGTTCTTCAGTTCTTTTGTTTAACGAATTCCATTGTTGTGGTGGCAAAAATATCGAGCAAGGTCGTGAGTTCTTTATCGGTAATGACGAGTGGTGGGCAAAATGAATTGGTGTCGGTCGAAACTGCGCGGGTAATGGCGCCACGTTTCAGCATGGCGTCGCGAACAGCAAAGGAATCGATGCCAGGTTGGTGCGCAGCGGCCCATACGCCAACTGCACCCCGGGCGTGATGAATAACGCCATCGCTCGCTAGCGACTGCAGTGTTGCTGCAAGTTGTCTGCCAATATGCACGGCGCGTTCAAGCAAGCCTTCACGCTCCATGATGTTGAGATTGCACAGTGCAGCAGCGCATGCGGTGGCGTGTCCTGAATAGGTGTAGCCGTGGCGCAAAAGGAATGCAGGGTCGGCTTCTAATGGTGCACAAACACTCGGGGCCATAATGACGCCACCAAGTGGTTGATAGCCAGACGTCACTGCTTTTGCAAAAGTGAGAAGGTCGGGAGTCACTCCGTAATACTGAGCGCCAAACCAAGTGCCGAGTCGTCCGAAACCAGTAATGACTTCATCGAAAATGAGATACGCGCCGTGCTGGTCGCACAGTTTGCGCAGTTGTTGCAGGTAGCCCTCTTTCGGTGGAAACACGCCACCAGCACCTTGCAGTGGTTCGGTAATAACGGCAGCAAGACGATGTGCATTTTGCGACATGAGGAGCGACATCGCTTCAATGTCGTCGGGGTCAACTTGAACAACATCGGCGAGCAATGTTCCATACCCTTCACGGTTGGGCGGAATACCTTGGGCGCTGGTGCCGCCATAGTTGGTGCCGTGGTAACCGCGACCACGAGAAATAATGAGCGTGCGTTCAGGGTGTCCGGCATGAACATGAGCAAGTCGCGCAAGCTTCATTGCCGAGTCAATGCTTTCTGAGCCGCTGTTGCAAAGAAACACTCTGGAGTCGACAATAGGTGAGAGCGAGGCAATGCGTTCACAGAGTTCTTCAGCCACTTTTGTGGTGAAAGGGTCAAAAGCAGAGTAGGCCTCGATGGTAGACACCTGAGCAGAGATGGCAGCAGCCATTTCTGCGCGGCCGTGACCAATGGCGCAATACCACAGGCTCGCCATGCCGTCGATGTATTCATTTCCTGCGGTGTCGTAAATGCGGGCTCCGTCACCGCGGGCAATCTCAATGAAATCGGTACGGGTGGGTTTGGCGAAAGGGTGCAGAAAACGAGGAAACTGGGAAGCCATCTCTAGATGGTAGATCGCCTAGGCTGTCTAGCAATGAAGGGCCTCATTCTTTCCGGTGGTGCTGGCACGCGATTGCGGCCAATCACCCACACCAGCGCCAAGCAATTGGTACCCATTGCCAATAAACCCATCCTTTTCTACGGCATTGAAGCCATGGCAGAAGCGGGAATTTCCGAAATTGGCATCATTACCGGCGACACCGGGGCCGAAATCCGCGCCGCAGTCGGCGATGGCTCCCAATTTGGGGTGAAGGTCACCTACATCCCACAAGACGCGCCATTGGGTCTCGCTCACTGTGTGCTCATTGCCCAAGACTTCCTTGGTGACGATGACTTCGTCATGTACCTTGGCGACAACATGTTGCAGCAAGGTTTGTCGAGTTTTGTGCAGCGGTTTAAAAATGCGCGAGCTGCTGGTGGTGCCGATGCCCCGAGTGCGCAAATTCTTTTGTGTGAAGTGGAAGACCCGCGTCACTTTGGTGTGGCTGAAGTCGACGCTTCGGGCGAAGTAGTGCGTTTGGTAGAAAAGCCATCAGATCCACCGTCCAACTTGGCACTCGTTGGCGTTTATCTGTTCGATAAAACCGTCAACCTTGCGGTGCGCAGAATTGCGCCGTCGCCACGTGGTGAGTTGGAAATTACCGATGCCATTCAGTGGCTGGTCGACAACAAGCATCGCGTCACCCATGAAGTGTTGAAGGGCTGGTGGATCGACACCGGCAAGAAAGACCCACTTCTCGAGTGCAACCGTCTCGTGCTTGAAGTGTTGCAGTCAAAGAGCGAGGGCAGTGTCGACGCCAGTTCGCAAATTGAAGGTCGCGTGGTTATTGAAAAGGGTGCAGTTATTGAAAACTCACGCATTCGTGGCCCTGTTGTTATTGGCTCCGATTCTGTTGTGCGCAATAGCTACATCGGCCCCTACACCTCGGTAGGAAATAAGTGCACGGTGTCCAATTCTGAAATTGAGCACTCGGTGTTGCTCGACGGCAGTTCTATTGCCGATATCAATCGCATGTCCGACTCATTGGTTGGACGTAATGTGGTGGTCAAGAAATCGCATCAGCGTCCGTCTGCGCTTCGCCTCATGTTGGGTGACGACAGCACGGTCGAAGTCGAATAGTTCTCGAAAGGAACAACGTGGCAATCATTACCCCTTCCGACGTCATTGCTGGCGTGCACATTGTGGAGCCCGCCATGCACGGCGATGAGCGTGGTTTTTTCATCGAGACCTATCGCCGTGAATGGTTTCCGCAGGGTCGCGAAATGATTCAGGCAAACCGTGGCGACCGCCAAGCTGGTTGCCTTGTTGGTTTGCACTATCACTTGCATCAAGCCGACTACTGGTATGTGCCATTTGGTAAATGCCGCGTGGTGTTGCACGACTTGAGGCAGGGTTCGCCTACCGATGGTAAAACGCAGGTCATCGATCTTGGCGAACGCGCCGATGGTACGCACGACCACCGCGGTATTTTCATTCCGCCAGGCGTGGCACATGGCTTTTCGGCGTTGTCGAAGATGACTATTACGTATCTTGTTGATGGTTATTACAACCCTGCCGACGAACTAGGTGTGGCGTGGAACGACCCCGATGTGGGAGCCGATTGGGGAGTCACCAACCCCATCTTGTCGAACCGCGATCAGCAAAACCCTTTGCGTCGCGATATTTCCCCGCAGTGGCAGCCGCACATGGCTTTGCGCCCTTAATTCTCTTTTTAGGTAGGTAGAAACATGAAGCAGTTCATTACCGGCGGAGCAGGTTTTATTGGCTCCAATTACGTGCGCTACATCTTGAACAACACCGACGATGAAGTCACCGTATTCGATGCCCTCACCTATGCAGGCAACTTGTCCACGATGCGCGATGTGGAAAACAACTCGCGCTACAAGTTCGTTAAGGGAAACATCTGCGACGCGGCAGCAGTGGTCGATGCCATGAAGGGCCACGACGCAGTGGTGCACTTTGCAGCCGAGAGTCATGTCGATAGGTCGATTGATGGGTCTGAAGACTTCATCCATACCAACTGCTTTGGTACCAACACAGTGATCGATACCGCTCGCAAGTTAGACGTGAGTAGAGTGCTCCACATTGGCACCGATGAGGTCTATGGCTCAGTCGAAGTGGGCTCCTCGCTTGAGACCGATCCGCTTGAACCTCGTTCTCCGTATTCTGCTTCCAAAGCTGGGTCCGACCTCATCGCACTCGCGTATCATCACACGCATGGAACTCCTGTAGTGGTGACGCGTTGCACAAATAACTTTGGGCCATACCAATACCCAGAAAAAGCGATTCCGTTGTTCACCACTAACTTGCTCGATGGCAAGAAAATTCCTCTATATGGCGATGGCTTAAATGAGCGCGATTGGTTGTTTGTCGACGACCATTGCTCTGGTGTGTATTTGGTGCTCACCAAAGGAACACTCGGAGAGATCTACAACATCGGCGCAGGCAACGAAACGCCAAACCGTGTGCTGGTCAACAAACTGTTAGAAGCTTTTGGTGTGGGTGAAGAGATGGTGCAGTACGTGGAAGACCGCAAAGGCCACGACCGTCGCTATTCCGTCAACATCGACAAAATCACCAAGTTGGGTTGGAAAAAAGAACGCACTCTCGATGAAGCACTTGCCGAAACTGTGCAGTGGTATCGCGACAACCGTTGGTGGTGGGAGCCATTAAAGGGCAAGAAGTAATTCCTATATGAAAGTTCTAGTTACTGGCGCAGCTGGCCAGTTGGGTACTGAGCTCGTTGCAGTTTTTGAACGCGGTGGTCATGAAGTAGTTAGCACCACGCACGCCACACTCGATATTTCGCAGTCGTCAGCAGTGGAAGAGTGCGTTGCTGCGGTGAAGCCAAACTTCATTGTTCATGCTGCGGCATGGACCGCGGTTGATGCCTGTGAGTCCGATGCAGAAAAGGCATTTGCGGTGAACGGAACTGCAACAGCCTCTCTGGTGAGTGCTGCAGAAAAAGTTGGTGCGCGTGTTGCCTATGTGAGTACCGACTATGTATTTGATGGCAAGAAGACATCTCCATACGTGGAAATAGATGCGGTGAACCCACAATCGGTCTATGGCGCCTCAAAATTGGCAGGCGAGCGAGCGCTGCGCGATGTCGACCTCACTGTGCGCATTTCATGGGTGTGTGGTTTTCATGGTGCCAATATGGTGAAAACGATTTTGCGTATTGCGGCTGCACAGCCTGAACTCACCTTTGTCAATGATCAGGTGGGGCACCCCACGTTTGCCGATGATGCGGCGGGGATGATTGCCACTTTGGTGGAGCATGAACAACAAGGAATATTCCACGTCACGAACCAAGGAGCGGTGAGTTGGCATGGGTTCGCACAAGAAGTATTGCGGGCAGCTGGGCTCGACCCTTCACGTGTATTACCTGTTGCCACAGCAGACCTGCAGCCACCGCGTCCGGCACCACGACCAGCGAATTCAATTCTCGAAAATGCAGCGCTCGCGCAAGCAGGCTTTACTTTGCTTGATGATTTTCGTATTCCGTTAGCTCGCCTTGTGCAGCGGCTCGCAAAGTAGCAAGAGGCTTTCCTTGCGCGGAATTGGAACCCTTACCAACGTTTTCACCATCGTGGGGGGAACCTTGGTGGGGCTCATTGTGGGCCGCTATATCTCGGAGCGCATACGTCTGACCGTTGAACAGGCTGTAGGTATGACCACGTTGGTTCTGGGCATTGCCACAGCGGCAAAAACAGACAACATTGTGTTTCCGCTCGTCAGTGTTGTTTTGGGCGGGATCATCGGAGAATCGTTACGCATTGAAGATCGTTTTGAATCGTTAGGTAATTGGGTGCGACACAAAGTAGAAGTGAAATCTCAATCGGGTTGGATGTCGCGCACTACGCTCACTACTTTGCACCCACGCTTCGTTGAAGGGTTTGTCACCGCAACACTTCTGTTCTCTATTGGTCCCATGTCGATCTTGGGCTCCATTGACGATGGCTTGGGCAGGGGAGCGCAAATACTCATTGTGAAGGCGGCACTCGACGGACTCGTATCGGTTCTCTTTGCGGCAACCATGGGTTGGGGCGTGGCAATTAGCGCAGTCATTGTGGGGATATATCAAGGCCTGATGACACTAGGTGCCTCAGGCCTTGATGCAATTCTGACTGATCGTATGGTGCACGAGATGAGTGCAACAGGCGGAATCATGATTTTGGGTATTGCACTTCGGTTTATGGAAGTGAAACCTATTCGCGTAGGAAGCTTGCTTCCCGGGCTTTTTGTTGCGCCGGTGTTAGTAGCGCTTTTTGCCCGCTGACGCACCGTAAGGCTTGCGACCAGCTGCTGGGCGACCCGACTCACCATCACGTGCACCGCGGAAACCACCTTCACGTGGTCCACCTGTGCGTGGTGCGCCTGAACGAGGAGCTGCTGCGTCACGTGCACCGCGGTAGCCGCCAGCTGAAGAGCGTGGTGCTCCGTCGCGTGGGCCTGCTGTGCGTGGTCCGCGGTCGCGGAATCCACCTTCGCGTGGTGCTGACGAACGCTCTGAAGTGCGTGGGCCAGATGTACGAGGTCCGCGGTCACGGAATCCGCCTTCACGGAATCCACCTTCGCGTGGTGCGCCTTCACGAGGGCCAGAGCTGCGTGGGGTAAAAGTACGTTCTGGGCGAGGACCATCGTTGCGCTCAGTGCGCTCTGCGCGTGGTGCATCGGAACGGTCAGAAAAACGAGGAGCGCGATCACGATCGCCACCACGTGAGCCGCCATCACGACGTCCACCGCGTGAACCACCATCACGACGTCCGCCGCCTCCGCCGTCACGACGTCCACCACCACGTGGTGAGTCGAGACGCTCTTCATGCAACACGATGCTCGTTGATTCGCGGAAAACGCGCTCGCCAGGGGCAAGCTCGGCAAGGAAGTCGTCTTCTGGTGTGACGCGAGTTGTCGTTGGCTCAATGCCGGCGCTCTTGGTGAGTGCACGCACATTGCGACGCTGGTTGTCGGTCATGAGAGTAATGACGGTGCCAGTTGCGCCGGCACGTGCGGTACGGCCAGAGCGGTGCAAGTATGCCTTGTGCTCTTCTGGTGGATCTGCGTGAATCACCAAAGCAATGTCGTCAACGTGAATACCGCGAGCGGCGATGTCGGTAGCGACCAAAGTGTCGGCGCGACCAGACGAAAATGCCGACAAGTTACGTGCGCGAGCAGCCTGTGACAAGTTGCCGTGCAATTCAACGCTTGGAACGCCAGCTTTCATGAGCTGTTCTGCAAGACGAGCAGCACCGTGCTTAGTACGAGTAAAGACAAGTGTCTTTCCAGGTGCTGCACAGAGGCTCTTCAGCACTCCAAAGCGGTCGTCGTTACGAATGTGCAACACGTGGTGAGCCATTGCATCAACCGGCGACTGCTCTGAGTCAACTTCGTGTGTTACTGGGTTGTGCAAGTAGTTGCGTACCAAACGGTCGATACCGCGGTCGAGAGTTGCCGAGAACAACAAACGCTGTGAATCTTCAGGTGTCTGGCGCAGAATTTCTTCAACGTGCTGCAAGAACCCAAGTTCAGCCATATGGTCGGCTTCGTCGAGAACGGTTACTTCAACTTCAGAGAAGTTGATGTTGCGTGAATTCAAGTGGTCAACCAAGCGGCCTGGGCAAGCAACAACAACGTCGACGCCTTTGCGCAAAGCGGTGAGCTGGCCGCCGTAGCCAACGCCACCGTAAATGGTGGTGGTGAACATGCCAAGAGCTTTGGCCAACGGCATGATGACCTCATTGACCTGGTTCGCGAGTTCGCGAGTAGGCACCAAAATGAGGGCACGGGGCTTGTTGGGTTGGCGACGGCGATTGCTTTCGGCCAAACGGGTGAGAAGCGGTAAAGCAAAAGCAAGGGTCTTTCCTGAACCGGTACGGCCACGGCCAAGTACGTCACGGCCGGCAATTGCGTCGGGGATCGTGGCTTCTTGAATAGGGAACGGGGTCGTAATGCCTGCGTGGTTGAGGTATTCGACCAATGCTGAATGAAGCCCAAGTTGGGCAAAGGAAATAGAGGCGTTCGACGCCATGGGGGGTCTCCGAGGGACTAGGCCACGGACGCCGGAATGCACCCATGGAACCGCAGAACAACTGCGACGGGAAACACCATAGCGCCCATGGTACGGATTTGCACGGCAATGTTCATTTAATGTTTGGGGTTGCATAAATCTGACGATTAATGTCAGGCTCTTTTC
>JANRCO010000024.1 GCA_030726975.1 Ilumatobacteraceae bacterium
AGTTCGCTTGTTGGCCCGAAGCGGTGCTTTGACGCACGCAACAAACGCAGTGCATTGTGGCGCTCACCTTCGAAAGACAACACGGTGTCGACAACGTGCTCGAGCACACGTGGCCCAGCAAGGCCACCTTCTTTGGTGACATGGCCAACGAGCACCACAGGAATATTGCTGCGCTTTGCTTCTTGCACTAAACGATGCGCACAACCGCGCACCTGTACAACTGAACCTGGAGGAGATGACAGTTCTGGGTCGGCGATGGTTTGAATACTGTCGATAACAATGAGGTTGGGCTGCACAGAAGCAATGGCTTTAAAAATATTGTGCAAGTTCATTTCAGGAAGAAGCCATACATTTTCATTGAGCGCACCCAAGCGCTCTGCACGCAAGCGCACTTGCTGTGCACTTTCTTCTGCAGTGACATACAAAGTGCGGGCAGGCCACGCAGCAAGGAGTTGCATAAGCAGCGTGCTTTTACCAATGCCGGGTTCGCCACCAAGCAAGGTGACTGAACCTGGAACAATGCCTCCGCCCAGCACGCGGTCGAGTTCGGGGATAGTTGTTGGTTGAGGCTGACCAATAGAGCCATCGACTTCAGTGATGGGCTTTGCCTCGCCAGGTGCAACAAGCGACATGCCAGCGGCGAGAGATACGAGTGGTTCTTCGGGGCCTTCTACGTCTTCAACAAGAGAGTTCCATGCGCCACAGGTAATGCACCGGCCCGACCATTTGGGGTGAGAGCCAGCACACTCGGTGCAGCGATAGACGAGTCGAAGTTTTGCCATGCCGACAAGTTAGGCGATGGGTGTTAATTGCGCGAGCGCGAGGTGCGCTTACGTTGCCGGTCGTAATGGCGTTTATAGAGGAGTGCGCCGAGTACTGCCATGAGGCCAAGCCATGCAATGAGGAGGACGAGGCCGATTTTGGAGGCGATGCCGCCCAGGGTTCCGACCACATCGACGTTTTCAGTGCTGGTGGCGAGGTCGACTGGGGTGCCGTCGGTAGCCACGCGCCAGGAGAGCTTGCCGTTTTCGGGAATAGCAGTGGACGATTTCAATTCCCCTGGAAGGGAGACGACGAACTCAATAGTGAGCGCCTTGCCGAGGTCAAGGTTTTGCGACTTCACGGTGCTCTCGTACGGGGTAGCGCCGAGAGCCGCGATGAGTTGGTCGTCGGCAAAGGCTTGCAGCCCGCCCGTTACTTCTAGTCGGCCCGACAAGTTCCACGATGAGTCGCGGGCTTTTCCGCCACGACGCAAAATGACTTCACGAAAGGGACCACGGTTGCCATTGAGTTGGGCAAGCACTGCAGTGGCTTCCGATTCATTGGCGAAGTCGCGAACGAGAACTAATTGCTTTCCACCAGAAGCAGTGTCTACTGGCTCGGTGAGCTTCCAACCATTCTTCTTTAAGTCGCTGAAGTCGAGATTGTCGGCAATGTCGGGAGAGCGTTGAACAATTTCCTTATCGACATCGATGGTGACAGTGACGTTTCCACTGCCATCGGGGTTGACCACCATCGACACTTGCGTGTCGACACGACATGAAGCAAGAAGAACTACTGCACAACACAGCGCAATGAAACGCTGAGCTATTGACGTAGCTATTTTCACTCAGGAAGTGCGGTGCCGGAGTCGCCCGCGCCCGCAAGTTCTACAGCTACAGGAGGTTCAAAACCTTCTACAGCAGTAAAGGTCATGCGCTTCTCGCCAGGCTTGTCGGGGTCGTCTTCTGTATCGACCACAATGATGACGCCAGCAGCGAACTCTTTGTACAAGATCTTCTCTGATAGCGGATCTTCAATGAGACGCTGAATGGCACGACGCAATGGACGAGCACCAAGTTGTGGGTCGTAACCGCGTTCTGCCAACAATTCTTTGGCAGACAACTTGAGTTCAATACCAAGACCTTGGCTCTCGAGTTGCCCAGTGAGACGCTTGATCATGAGATCAACCATTTGCATCACTTCGTCTTTAGCCAATTCATGGAAGACGATAACTTCATCGATGCGGTTGAGGAATTCCGGGCGGAAGTGCTGCTTTAACGCTTCGTTGACTTTGTCCTTCATCCGCTCGTATGAAACAGCCTCATCATTTGTGGTGAAGCCAACGGCTCCCTTGCGCAAGTCTTGTGTCCCTAAGTTTGAGGTCATGATGAGCACGGTGTTGCGGAAGTCAACCGAACGGCCTTGGCTGTCGGTGAGACGACCCTCTTCAAGGATTTGCAAGAGAGTGTTGAACACGTCGGGGTGTGCTTTTTCGATTTCGTCGAAGAGCACAACACTAAATGGTTTACGGCGCACAGCTTCGGTGAGTTGGCCGCCTTCTTCGTAGCCCACGTACCCAGGAGGTGAACCAACAAGACGGCTGACGGTGTGCTTTTCCATGTACTCCGACATGTCGAGAGCAATGAGTGCACTGTCGTCGCCGAACAAGAATTCGGTGAGTGTCTTTGCGAGTTCAGTTTTACCTACACCAGTTGGTCCGAGGAAAATGAACGAGCCACTTGGACGCTTAGGATCTTTCAACCCAGCGCGTGTACGACGAATGCTTTGGCTAACGGCGCGAATTGCATTTTCTTGACCAATGATGCGCTTGTGAAGTTCGGCTTCCATGTTGAGCAACTTGGCAGTTTCTGCTTCGGTGAGTTTGTACACCGGAATACCTGTCCAGAGGCTCAAAACCTCAGCAATGGCCTCTTCGTTGACTTCGTCGAAAAGGTCAACGCCAGACGCCTTAATGTCGGCTTCTTTCAGTGCACGCTCTTCAAGTAGTGAACGCTCTTGGTCGCGCAAGCGGCCTGCTTCTTCAAAGCGTTGTTCTTCAACTGCTTTGCGCTTTGATTCTTGCACTTCAGCAATTTTGTTCTCGAGCTCTTTGAGATCGGGTGGTGTTTGCATGCGCTTAATACGCAAACGGCTACCAGCTTCGTCGATGAGGTCAATTGCTTTGTCAGGTAGAAAACGATCGGCAATGTAACGATCGGCAAGGTTTGCCGCAGCAACAACTGCTTGGTCGGTGATGGTGACGCGGTGATGTGTTTCGTACTTGTCGCGAATGCCCTTCAAAATTTCAATGGTGTGCGCAACAGATGGCTCGTCAACCTTTACTGGCTGAAAGCGACGCTCAAGCGCAGCATCTTTTTCGAAATGCTTGCGGTATTCCTCGGTTGTGGTGGCACCAATGGTTTGGAGTTCACCACGAGCAAGCATTGGATTCAAAATAGAAGCGGCATCGATTGCGCCTTCTGCAGCGCCTGCGCCAACAAGTGTGTGAATTTCGTCGATGAACAAAATGATGTCGCCACGAGTTTTGATTTCTTTCAAAACTTTCTTGAGACGCTCTTCGAAGTCACCGCGGTAACGGCTCCCTGCAACAAGTGCACCGAGGTCGAGTGTGTAGAGCTGCTTGTCCTTCAAAGTTTCAGGAATGTCGTTGCTCACAATTTTCTGAGCAAGGCCTTCAATGATTGCGGTCTTACCAACACCAGGCTCACCAATGAGCACAGGGTTGTTCTTGGTGCGACGTGAAAGAATTTGCATGACGCGCTCGAGTTCGCGTGAACGACCAATAACGGGGTCGAGCTTTTTGTCGCGAGCAAGTTGCGTGAGGTTGCGGCCGAATTGGTCGAGAATTTGGCTGCCGCCTTTGTCGCCACTTTCTTCTTTGCCGCTACCTGCAGCTGCACCGGCTGGGGTGCCTTCACCCTTTGCACCGGCAGGGCCTTGGTAGCCACTGAGCAACTGGATGACTTGTTGACGCACGCGACCAAGGTCGGCGCCGAGCTTGACCAAAACTTGAGCGGCAACGCCTTCGCCTTCGCGAATGAGGCCGAGCAAGATGTGCTCGGTGCCGATGTAGTTGTGGCCGAGTTGGAGAGCTTCACGCAATGAGAGTTCAAGAACTTTTTTGGCACGAGGGGTGAAGGGAATGTGACCTGAAGGTGACGAACCACCCTGACCAATGATGTCTTCTACCTGGGCGCGTACTGCTTCAAGAGAGATACTGAGCGACTCGAGTGCTTTTGCGGCAACGCCTTCGCCCTCGTGAATGAGCCCAAGCAAAATGTGCTCGGTGCCAATATAAGAATGGTTGAGGAGGCGCGCCTCTTCTTGCGCTAACACCACAACTCGTCGCGCCCTGTCGGTAAAGCGTTCGAACAATTTGACCGCCCTTATCTGGTGCCCTTCGGCACTGAAATACGTTGCCCAAGTGTACCTGCACCGTTAGGGCAGG
This sequence comes from Ilumatobacteraceae bacterium, assembly GCA_030726975.1. GTDB lineage: Bacteria > Actinomycetota > Acidimicrobiia > Acidimicrobiales > Ilumatobacteraceae > F1-20-MAGs119. The sequence continues at coordinate 4,232 of JANRCO010000024.1, forward strand.
GCGCATTGTGGGCCGTAACCTATGAGTGTGGCAACAGCCTCACCTCTCCTCTCATTGCCCCATATGGCCGCCGACCGCGAACGAGTCGAAGCGGCAATGCTGGCTGCCGTTCGTACCTCCGACGACTACCTCACGGAAATTGCCTCGCACCTCATTACTGCGGGCGGAAAGCGCTTGCGCCCAGTCATGGCAATAGCTGCTTCGCTGGTGGCAACCGGTGGAAGTGCTGCAGAAGAGGCAATTCAGGGTGGCATCGCTTGTGAATTGGTGCACTTGGGTTCGCTGTATCACGACGACGTCATGGATGAATCCACCACACGCCGCGGGGTGGAAACCGTGAATGCTAAATGGGGAAATCTGCAAGCAATTCTCGCCGGAGATTTTTTGTTGGCGCGCGCATCAGAAATTGCTGCCTCATTAGGTACAGAAGTTGCCGGGTTGCTCGCTCGCACCATTGGCAATTTGTGTGAAGGACAAATTGAAGAGTTGCGTCATACCTACGATATTTCGCGCCCGGTCAATTCATATCTCGTGAGCATCGATGGCAAAACTGCTTCGCTTTACAGCACTGCTGCACGTATTGGCGGAATTGTTGCTGGTCATGATCGTGTAGTGATTGATGCGTTAACTCGTTATGGAACGGCTTATGGCATGGTGTTCCAAATTGTCGACGACATTCTCGACATCACTTCTTCCGATGCTGAACTCGGCAAGCCCGCAGGCCACGACATGGTGGAAGGCGTATATACATTGCCAGTACTGCACACCATGGCAGTTGGTGATGCAACTGGAAAAGAATTGCAGTCGATGCTGGGTGCGCCTCTTGATGATGCACAACAGCGCCGCGCATTAGAAATTGTTCGTGCTGGTAGCGGAATTCAATTTGCTATTGAAACTGCGCAACGCTTTGTGCAAGAAGCAAGCGATGCGTGCGATGCATTGCCTCAAGGTGAGGTAACTGACGCATTGCGCGAAGCCACTAAAAATTTATTGCAATCAATTGCGTAACGCCGCAGCAGCTGCAAGACCGCTGAGCACAGCACCTTCCACGCGGGGTTCGGCAAAGGCATCGCCAGCGAGAACAAAAGTACCCGATTCATGGATCCAACACCGCTCGGGAAACTGAGTAATAGGTGTGGCAAAGCGCCACTTCTTGTAGTTGCTCTCCACAATTTTTGCGTCACCTAGATATGGCTGGGCATGGCGCGTGAGTTCTGCCAAACCATCTTCAAGGCTGTCGTCCCAGTGCGCAGCACTCCAGGCCGGACCCGCATGAAAAGTGAGTGCGTGTTGGGCGGAAATTCCTTTTGCAAAGTTGTCGCCAATGAATGAAAAAACATCGTCGGGGTTTTGCATGCCACCTGGAGCGGGAACTGCACTTGGCCCGTCGAGCACAGCAAGAAGCCCAAGCGTGCGGTGATAGTCAACCACACGCAATTCTTCGGGCAACTCAATGCCAGTGGTGTATGCAAGACCAAAACTTTGTGCAATGGGGCAAGTCATGACGACTGCATCACACATGATTGAAGTTCCATCGTCGAGTTGCACTTCCCATTGTTCACCTTTTTTGCCCAGCGAAAACACCAGTGAACTGCAACGCACATCGAGGCCCGTTGCGAGGTATTTTGCAATAGAAGTCATTCCTTTGTCGCCCACATAACGGGGAAAGCCGTCGCCTGCTGGAGAAAAACCTTTGCACCATTCGCGCACTATGCCTTCACGTAACCACACCTCAACATGTTCTGCGAACGCGTTGTTGCGAACAGTAAAAAATTGTGCGCCGTGGTCGAAGGTGGCATTACCAATACGCCGTGTTGCAAGGCGCCCGCCCACTGAACGTCCTTTATCGAGAACAAGAACTTCGTGGCCTACTTGCTGCATTGTTTGTGCGGCGATTAAACCGGACAGCCCTGCGCCAACAACAACACATTTCATAAGCGAGATGCCAGGGTCAGAGAACTAGCGCAGTTCGTGTACGCGCAAAATGAGTTCACGTGCGAAGGGGTCTAATTGTTGGCCAGCAATGCGTTCGGTGATGATGATGGCTTGTGAAGGATCATCGACAAGACCACTCCAGCGGATGTAGCCACCCATAATGCCAATGATGCGGTCGCCCACTTCTTCAGCGTGCACCAAAATTTTGGTATCGCCAGCAAGGAGCACCTTGAGTTCGTTATAGAAAGAAACAAGCCATGGGTCGATGTTGTCGGCGCCATTGAGCGGACGATGGCGATAAGGCAAGTTGAGTTCTTCGTAGCTGTGCAAGTTGTGGGGAGCACCAATGATGGAAAAAACGCTGGCGAAGTTGTTTTCGCGCAACCAGATGATTTCTTCTTGGCGACGCACGCGACGGTGGTTGACGCCGTATCCGCCTGGGCGTTCGCAAATAGCGAGACGATCTTTAATGATCCATGTGAAGTTCCGGGGTTGGATACCCAGAGCCCATTTTCCTCGAAGCTTCGGTGGCATTACTGCAATCTTAATCGCTGATTGCTTCTTCGCACCTGTTTCCCACCACCAATTTCACATCCGGGGTGAATTCCTCGGGCAACTTCGAGTACGCGCTCAACAGTTGCTGCATCGGGTGGGTAGGGGTTGGCAAGCCACATGCGAATTGCACGGCGAGCAAGTGGAAGCGGGGCAGCGGCAAGTGCTGGTGCGTCAAGTACGTCAATAACCGAGGCAAGATCTTGGAGGAATTTTTCGTCGTCGCCAATGAGTTGCGATTCACGAGCAATGAGATGTGCGACATCGCGTTGTGCGATGGAGTTGAGAAGTGGAAGGAGTTCGTGGCGAACGCGATTGCGCTGAAAGCGAGGATCACTATTGCTGGAGTCTTCAACAAGGTCAATATCAAATGCGGCACAGAGTGCTTCGGTTTCATGCCGTCGCAAGTGAAGAATTGGCTTGCTGTGCGTATAACGCATACCCGAGAGGCCTTCGGTGCCGGCCCCACGCATGAGGTTGATGAGCACGGTTTCTGCTTGGTCGTCGGCAGTGTGCCCAGTGAGTACGCCCGGTGGCAAGAGTGCAAACCGAGCTTGGCGGGCTCGTGCTTCTAAGTTGGGGCCATCGGCTAGGTCGGCGCGCAAAGAAATAGCCATGGCGCCAAAACGTGTGGCGATACTTTCTACAACGGAAAATTCATTCTGAGAACCAACTCGTAAACCATGGTCAACGTGATACGCGGTGACCTGGTGCCCGGTTGCTACAGCAAGAATGAGCAGTGCTACGGAATCGGCACCGCCAGAAACCGCACATGCCACACCGTGAGGTGCTTCGGTTGATAGAGGAAAGTGTGTGCGAGTAAGAAGTTCTTGTACCAGTTCATGATGCTGAAGTGCTTGCGCATCAAGAATCATGACAATGTGCGACGGCCTTAACGGTTGCGGCGCCCTGGGTACTTGGTTGCGCTGACCTTAGAGACATACCCAGCCACCATGGCGAGAACGGTTCCTACGCCAACGACGGTGAGAACTACACCAATCCACCAGTGCCAAACTTCTGCTGCAATCATGTCTTTATCGTAGCGAATAATGCCGAAGTTTCACGGCTCAAAAGTGCTGGCAACATTGTCGATGGAAGTAACAAACTGGGTGAGTAATTGAGCAAGTTTTGCTTGATCTTCTGGGGCAAAGTCGCTCAAAATTTTGATCATGACCTTCAAGCGTCGCTCAGTAATGATGTTGTGGCGGGCACGACCAGCAGAAGTTACAGCAACTGTTACCACGCGGCCATCGGAGGCAAGTGTGGTGCGTTCCGCAAGCTCTAGTTTTTCGAGGCGCTGAATGGCACGCGTTGCCGTAGACGGGTCAACACGAAGTGCTTCGGCGAGGTCGCCCATGCGCCAGAACTCGCGCTCAACGAGAAGGTCGAGAGTGTCTACTTGGCCGGGGTCAAGTGCCGACTCGCCTTCACCAAAAAGTTTGCTACGCAATGAAGAAGCAGCTGCACCACGACGCATGTCGCGCCATGCATTACCGATGGCCGCAATATTTTCGAGGTCATCAACGGGGTGTGAGGAAGATTGTGAGAGGGGGTTCACAGAGGTGTCTTTCATCGGGGTTGTTTCATAGGTTAGTCAAGTAGAGGAGTGGCGCGGTTATATGCGCTGCTAATCATTGGCGACGACAAGATGTAGTCGGCCG
>JANRCO010000025.1 GCA_030726975.1 Ilumatobacteraceae bacterium
GTCTTCCACAATGCGCTCAAGGGCCCCGAAGTTTCTTGACATCTGCGCAATGGGCTCGAATACACCGGCAATGGGCCAAGACCCACTAAGAGTTGTGCAACATCAACTGCTTGTTGCTGACCCAGTTCATCGAGAACAGGGTCGCGGTCAACATTCCACCCCGCGGCAGCTCTGCCGTGACGCACAAGATGCAAGCGCACACTCATGAAAAAATCCACTCCTGTTTTGGTTCAACGGGTGCACCACGCTTTAAGAACCACTCGGTGCCAAAAGCAAGAGCAAAAACTTCTGGCGGCATTTTCGACACAAAACTGCTGTCGGTGATTTGACTGGCGTGTTTGAAGAGCGACTCACGCTTTTGTTCTAAATAGCTACTGACATCAACGCGATGCGTTAACTCATTTTCCGGCATGCCCATGGGGTTACCGTCGTCGGCTGGGCCATCGACATCGAATTCTTCACCTTCGGCAACTTCACCAGAGCCTCGTGCCATTTCTTGCATACGACGAAACGAGTCGCGATTCATTGTTGCTTCATACACTTCGCTCACGCCTGCAATTTCTGCTGCGCGATACCCCACTTTGTGCACTGAAATATGGTCGGGGTGGCCATAGTTGCCATGCCAGTCGTAAGTGGTGAGCACTGTTGCTTCATACTTTTTCAAAATGGCAGCAAGTTTTTCGGCCGCTTCTTCCACTGGCGCATTCATGAATGCTCGCTGGTCGCTATTTTGAGGCCACCCGGTCATTCCGCTGTCGTGGTATCCCAGCCATTCCAAATGTTGAATGCCAAGTACCGCGCACGACTCTTGTGTTTCGCGACGCCGCACTGTTGCAAGCGCTTCTGCGTCGGCAACGCCTGCGGGGCGCTCCCCATGTTCCCCGCCTGTAGCAACAACGAGAACAACTGTGTGCCCTTCACTTACTGCTCTGGCAAGTGTTCCACCAGAAGAAATACTTTCGTCGTCGGGGTGAGCATGAAACGCAACAAGGACGCCCACGCCTCAGGCTTCCTTCACTGCACCGCTAGCAACGAGTGCATCGATATCTGCAGCAGCGAAGCCGCAGATTTCAAGCACTTCGCGCGTGTGCTGGCCCGCGTGCGCTGGCGTCAAAGTGAGTTCACTTTGTGTACGAGAAAAACGCGGAGCAGGAGAAGGCTGCATGACGCCACCATGCTCAACAAATGTTTTGCGTTCCACATTGTGCGGGTGCTGAGCTGCTTGGCTCATGGTGAGCACAGGCGCGAAGCACACGTCGGTTGCTTCCATGATGTCGCACCACTCACGTTGTGTTTTCGCCGCAAACACTTCAGTGAGGCGCGCTTTCAAATGTGGCCATTGCGACTTATCCATTTGCTTGGCAAACTCGGCATCGCCCTCTAAACCAGTGAGGCGCATAAGTTCTGCATAGAACTGTGGCTCAATAGAGCCGAGTGAAATGTATTCACCGTCTTTGCACTTGTACACGTCGTAGAAGTGCGCACCCGTATCGAGCAAGTTTGTCCCAGGTTCATTTTCATTGAACATGCCCACATTTTTCATAGCCCAGAACATGGTCATGAGCACTGCAGTGCCATCGACCATTGCGGTATCTACTACTTGACCCTTGCCACTTTTTTGTGCTTCCAACAACGCGGCCACCACACCAAGTGCGAGGAACATGCCGCCGCCGCCAAAGTCGCCCACCATATTGAGCGGAGGTGTTGGCGTTTCACCAGCGCGCCCGAAGTGTTTCAAAGCACCAGCGAGTGAGATGTAGTTGATGTCGTGACCAGCAGCTGGGCCGTACATGCCTTTTTGGCCCCAACCCGTCATGCGACCGAACACCACTTTCGGGTTACGTGCCAAACATGCGTCGGGCCCAATTCCCAAACGCTCCATTACTCCTGGACGGAAACCTTCAATAATTGCGTCGGCCCCTTCAACGAGGGTCAACAATGTTTCCACTCCTGCAGGGTTCTTCAAGTCGATGGCAATGTTGCGACGACCGCGCAACAAAATGTCGAAGTGAGGAGTTTCTGGTGCTGGCCCGCGTACCGACTGTGCACGTTCAACGCGAATGACTTCGGCGCCAAGATCTGACAACAACATTGCAGCGAAGGGACCTGGCCCTATTCCTGCAATTTCAATGACCCGATAACCGCTCAGTGGACCAGCCATAATTCCATTCCTTCTTCTATGAATTGTTGATGTAAGTAGTGCTAGACGCGAGCAGTTAACTCGAGAAATTCAGAAACGTACCGTGGCCACAATGCCTCGGGAAGATCGTGACCCATGTCTTCAAGCATGACGAGCTTTGCACCAGGAATAATTGCCGCTGTGCGTTCTCCGCCATCGGGCGCAATGAGCGTGTCGTCGAGGCCGTGCAACACAAGTGTTGGCATGGTGAGTTTTGCTAAGCCTTCGGTGCGGCGCCCGCTGGCGTAAATTGCTGCAAGTTGGCGCGGCCCACCTTCGGGGTAAAAGCTGCGATCGAAATCGACTGCAGCTTGTGCACGCGTACGTTGAGCATCGCGATATTTCTTGGAATGCCACACCAACCACGACGCAGAGGCATCTAGGTATTCGTCTCGCGAAGTAGGCGGAGGTGTGAAAAACGATTCCATTGCCTCTGGTGTGGGTTGACCCACTTCTGGCTCACCTGGCTGCGACATAACCGAAGTAAGCGACAACACACGATGCGTATGTTCAATAGCAACCGTCTGAGCAATCATTCCACCCATCGATGCGCCCATGACATGAGCTTGCTCAATACCAAGCCTGTCGAGCACTCCCATGGCATCGGCTGCCATGTGCGAGAGCGTGTAAGGGACTTCAGGAATAGGTTCTTCCATGAGCGCAGCGGTGATGACTGCAGCGGTGTCGACTACAACACCATCGAGCTTGGTTGACAGCCCACAATCGCGGTTGTCGAAGCGGATGACGTGAAAGTTTTGTGCTGCAAACAGCTTGCATAAATTTTCATGCCACGAGGTGAGCTGTGCCGAGAAACCCGAAATGAGAAGCAGTGCAGGGTCGGCGGGACTACCAAAGGTCTCGTATTCAATGGTGATACCTGTTGGAAGAGAAAGTTGTGGCACTTCACCACTCTACTAGCGGCGGTTTTCCGCGCGTAATGCGGGAGTCTCCCAACGAGCCTCATCGGGCGCAACCGTTGTTCCCGGCGCCACCAGGGCATCAATACGGTCGAGAATTGCTGAGCTCAGCACTACCTCATCGGCACCCAGAACCGTGGTGAGATGCTCCATAATGCGTGGGCCAATAATGGCGCTGGTGACCCCTGGGTGATGCAGCACCCAGGCCAATGACAATTGAGCCAACGTGACACCTACTTCGTCGGCAATGAGCACGAGTTCTTCAACAAGGTTCATCTTCCTCAGGTTTGCGGGGTCGCTCACATCGAAACGTGCAGGAGCGCGTTGTGCGCGACCTTCATTGCGTTGAGCCGCATTTGCGCGATACACGCCAGACAACCACCCGCCATTGAGTGGACTCCACACCAATGTTCCCATATTCAACTTTTGACACGTCGGCAAAAGGTCACGCTCAATCCACCGCACGAAAATGCTGTACGGCGGCTGCTCGGTACTGAAAGGAATGTACCGATGGTCGCTGGCAACCCAAGCGGCCTCCATGAGGTGTTCTGCGGGAAACGTGGAGGTACCAAAGGCACGAATCTTTCCTTGATGCACGAGATCATTGAGCGCCGATAGTGACTCTTCAATGGGCACATTTGGGTCGGGGCGATGCAGTTGGTACAGGTCGATGTAGTCGGTATTGAGTCGGCGCAAACTGTCGTCGCATGACTTCAAAATGTGGCGCCGACTATTGCCCCATGTATTGGGTTCGCGATCTACAGCAAACGGGCCGCCTTCAATGGAAAAGTGACACTTGGTTGCCAAAATAACTTTGTCGCGACGCCCGCCGGCAAGCGCTTTTCCTGTAATGACTTCGCTTTCACCTGCGGAATACACATCGGCGGTATCGACAAAGTTGATGCCTTCATCTAGAGCCCGATGCACAATGCGCTCACATTCGTCGTGGTCGCTATTTCCCCACGACCCAAACATCATGTTGCCCAAGCACAAAGGCGAAACGAGCATTCCGGTACGACCAAGCGGAGAATATTTCATCTCTTCAAACTACAAGGTGTGACGCTTCTACAAACGAGCGAGGTCTTTCCCCAATCGAGTGAGTGCCTCATTTGTGCGAACTCCCCACCAGAAAAGGTCTTTGCCATCAATAATGCGTACATCAGAAATACCCGTGCGTTCTTGCACTTCAGCAATATGGCGCTCGGAAAACACATAAGGCTCAGTTGGCAATAAAACCATCTGTGCGCCAAGACCCGCAAGATCATCGTCGCTCAGTGTGGGATACGCGTCAGGAGAAACGGGCTGAAAAACTTGAATGCCGAGACACCGCAACAATGAGGCACCATATGTTTTTTCACTAATGGTCATCCATGGCCGGCGCCAAATAGGAACAAAAGCAATACTGCGCTGTTCCTGCTCTACTCGTTCGCCGAGTTCAAGTGTTGGCCCACCAACAAGGTCTGACAATCGCTGCATTTCTCGTGAAACATCGTGCACCGACACCACATGCAGGTCACACACTGTTATGCCCTGTTCACTGAGGGCTTCGGCATCTTCTTTACGATTCTCTTCACGATCAACAACAACAAGGTCGGGCTGCAACGCAACAATGGAGGCAATGTCGGGGTCTTTGGTGCCTCCTACATGACGTAAAGAAGGTTGTTCGCAAAACCGAGTGCATGCAGTTGGTTCAATGTTCCATGCCAGCAACGTTTCCGTCACAGACGGAACAAGGCTCACTATTTTCATGAACCAATAATCTTGCTTTTTTCTCTATCGAATTCTTCACGGGTCATCGCGCCGCGTTGCAGTAAACCTTCAAGTTTCTCTAATTGAGTTGCTACGTCATTAGTACGTATTCCCGTACGACTATCCATGCGGAACTGCACTTGTTCCAGCATCATTTTTTTCACGATTTGAGGCCGTTGGATATCGGAGAATCGCTGCTGCCCATCTTGGCCGCCAGATTCAATGAGCAAGTCTCCTGCGCCAAGTATGCGCTCAATGATGCTCTGGTTGAAGTTCACATTGTTCACACGCTCAAGAGGAATTTCAATTCCCTGTTTCGAAAAGAAACCACTTTGATAAATGACGCGGTAGTTAGTGACAGCAAAATGCGTGTTGCGCCACAAGAGGTATTTCCAAATGACCCAAAGAGCCGTGATGGCAAAGACACCTGCCGACACTTTGGGAAGAAAGTTCCAAAACCCGCCATCAATTTTTGTAGCGATAAATATTTCGGCGATGGTGACGAGAACAAGAACCCCTACTGGCCCAGCGAAATACCACCAATGAGGGCGGATGTCGAGAACAATTTCTTCATTTTGGTTCAGCGTGTCTTTTGGCAATGGCATCTCGCCATAATAGTGAAGTTTTCGTGGGTAAAGCCTCTCTTATCGCCCTCTATGCCACCCAACCTCTATCGTGAAGGCAATGTCCCCTTCGTCGCTCCTCTACGCCTTAGACGCCGAACAGCACCAGGCGGTCACCGCCCCTGCCGATGCCGTCATCGTGCTCGCAGGCGCGGGGTCGGGCAAAACAACTGTTCTCACCCAGCGCATCGACTACCGCATCGACAACGCCACCGCCGACGCCGAGCACACACTCGCTATTACATTCACTCGCGAAGCTGCTGCCCAACTCCGACGCCGCACGCCACGTGGCATACACACCGGCACTTTTCACGCCATTGCCTTTGCTCTCTTGCGCCAGCGCTACACCGACCAAGGCCGCCCACTGCCAACCGTGCTCACCAACCGCTACGGCATTGTCAATGAATCCATCAAGTTCATTCGCTCGCGCGTCAGCATCAACGAGGCGCTCGGCGAACTGGAATGGCTCCAAGCTAGAGCATTAACGCCGCAGGAATACACCGCAGCGGCAACTGCCACTAAGCGCACCACTACTGCCAAGCCAGAAGATCTTGAAAAGGTCTTTTCTGAATACGAAAAAACCAAAATCAAGCGTGGTGTAGTTGACTTGGGAGACCTTCTCTCGCGCACCACACACGACATAGCCAACGATTTTGAATACGCCGAAGCAACAAGGTGGCGATACAGGCATCTCCTTGTCGACGAAGCACAAGACATGAACCCGCAACAATTTGCATTCTTTTCAGCATTACGCGGCAAAAACCGCGATGTCTTTGTTGTCGGCGACCCACTGCAATCCATTTATGGCTGGAACGGTGCCGAGCCCTCTCTTTTCGACACTCTGCCTGAAAAACTCGGTGGCGCTCACATCGTGCACTTGGTGAACAACTATCGCTGCTCGCCTGTCATTGTTGCCGCCGGTTTGCACGTTCTCACCAACAACGGCATTCCTGCAACGGCACGTTCCACCAAACTCGATGGCGATGCCATCACTATTCAGGGCTATGCCAACGAGCACGACGAAGCAAACGGCATTGCGCTGCTTTCCACGCAAGCTCATCGCTCTCTTGCCAGGTGGAGCGACATCGCTGTCTTAGTGCGCACCAACACTCAGCGCGAAATTGTTGCTGGTGCACTAAAGAAACACCATATCCCAGTACTCACACGTGGCCAATCGGCGGTCATTGCTCCCTTACTGCAAGAAGTAGCTGCACTCACTCATCGCTATGCGCTTGCCGACTGGGCGTTGGAACTTCGCATGGCATCAGAACCCGACTCTCCTGAGTTTCTTTTGTCTGAACAGGTCAATGAGTTTCTCCAAGATCACCCCACGGGCGCTGCGCACGGCTCCATGTTCATGTCGTGGCTTTCTACTGTTGGCCAACGCACCAACTTCGGCGAAGATGGCATCGAGTTACTTACTTTCCACGCTGCCAAAGGTCGGGAATGGAACACTGTTTTCATTGCTGGGGCAGAACAAGGTTTACTCCCTCATTCATCTTCACGTACAGCAGCACAAAAAGCTGAAGAAGTGCGCTTGGCCTACGTTGCCATTACTCGTGCTGCAGAAAAACTCTTTGTTACACATGCTGCTGAGCGCAATAGCCGTAAAGCGAAACCCAGTAAATACTTTGTCAATCTTCCTTTGGGTGAAACCACCACAGCGCGCATGCCAGAAGAAATTATGAAATATGCAAAAGCCGTCAGCGCCGCCACTCCCAAAGGTGCACTGCGCGCTTGGCGTAAAGAACGTGCTCGGCAACTCAATACCACCGAGATGGGCATTTGCAACGATGCAATACTTGCCCGACTCGAAAAAGAATTGCCCACGTCCTCCGAAGAACTTGCTTCTATTTTTGGTGCACTCACCGCCGAGTCACTCGCACCCAGCCTCTTACCGCTACTCGCTCAGTTCACCGCGCCGAATACGAAGTAGACGCTCAAACACCTCGGGTCGCATTGAAATAAAAAGCCCCTCGGCTTCAGCACACTTTGTTTCGCCGTTCATCAAGGTGGCCACAGTAAAAATCTTGCGGCCTTCGATGCGGTCAATTCGCCCTTCGAAAACAAGGTCGACGTTTAACGGTGTCGGCGAAGAATAACGAACTGTTAATTGCCCTGTCATTCCAGGGTTCCCCGTTAACGACTGGGTAATGCCCAGCACTTCATCGAACGCTGCAGCGATGAATCCGCCGTGTACACACCCAGGAGGGCCCTCAAAGACATCGGCAAAACTCACTTTGCCCACTACGCGGGCCGTGGAGTGCTCTCCCGCTGTTGGGTGCTGAATTTCTATAGCAACGGGCGGCGCAATAGGGTTCATTGAGCCAATGAGTGGGCTGCGATCGAGAAAAGAACTTCCCACTCCATATGACCCGTCGACACGTGGTGCTAACGAGGTTCCGCTCTTGCCGGCAAAGGGGTGTTCACGCATGAGCTGTTCAACTTCTTGTACTTTTGCGGTGAGTTTGTTCACCACCTCAACACTCGCCGACAATTTCATAATTGCATCAGACATATTGCGAGCAGCTGCGGCGAGCTGGTCACGTGCATTTTCTTCTGCAGATTTCCCCAAGGCTCGCTCGTGAAAACCTTGAAACATTTTCTCTACAGCATCAGAGCTGAAAGTGCTTGTTTCGAAAGACTCTTCGCTCACGCATCGACCATCATTAAAACAGGAGCATGATCGCTTGGCTGTTCACCCTTGCGTGAGTTTCTATCGATACCCACCCACGATGTTTTATCGGCAACTGCCTGTGTTGCCAACATGAGATCAATGCGCATGCCACGACCCTGATGAAAGTCACCGCCGCGATAGTCCCACCATGAATACAACTTGCTCTCTTGGTAGTGGTCGCGAAAAACGTCACGCAAACCCCAACCACAAAGATCGCCAAGCACTTCACGCTCGGAATCGCTCACGTGTGTTTGCCCCACAAGTTTTGCTGGGTCGGGAACATCGCGATCTTCTGGTGCGATGTTGTAGTCGCCTGCAATAACCAACTTTCCTTGAGGTGTGGTGAGTGCCTCTGCGTGTGCACGGAGTTGTTTCATCCAACGCAGTTTGTACTGGTAATGCTCGTGGTCGAGGGCACGACCATTGGGAACGTACACAGATGTGACCAAGATGCCGCCACAGTCGGCCGTAATAATGCGCGCTTCATGGTCGGGTTCGCCTACTGCGAAATTCACCACCACATTTTTCATCGGGACTTTAGAAAGAAGTGCGACACCGTTCCACTGGCCTTGGCCAAAGTGTGCCGTGGAATAACCCATCTCTTCAAAGGTGAGCGCGGGAAATGCGGCGTCGTTCATCTTTGTCTCTTGCATGCACACCACATCGGGCTGCACTTCTTCAAGCCAAGCAGTAACCCGCGGCAACCGAGCTTTGAGTGAATTCACGTTCCATGTAGCAATAAGCATGAATACTGTTTACTTCTTTACAGCCTTCGATACGGCTTTTGCCGGTGCGGATGCTTTTTTCGCCCCCGGCTTCTTCGCAGGTGTTGCCGCTTTCTTCACCGCTGCTGCTGCCTTTTTCACCACAGCTGCGGCTTTTTTCGGCACGGCAGCCTTCTTCGCACCAGGCGCTGCTTTTTTCTCTGCAATGGCAACTTTCTTTGCCGACATTGGTTTTTTCTTTTCCACTTTTACCGGCGCTTTTGCTTTGGTCTCTTTCACCGCAATTTTCACTGCTTCAGGAACACCCAGTTCTACGCTGCGTCGCGCCGGCGTGTAGCCCGCTACAACGAGCGCCAATGTGTCGCCAATTTGAATTGCTTCACGAGCGCTTCGCGGTGCGGGGCTGCCCAATAAACGCAAAGGAACATAGCCCTTGATGTCGCCGACTTTTACATAGGCCCCGTGGGCGCTATAACTATCGACAACGCCTTTTACTTTGCTGCCCACTGGCTGTTTTTCAACAAAGGCGAGGTACGGCAACACTTCATTCACTGAACTGGTGTCACGCTTTTCAGCAACCACTTTTTCAGGCGTGCGCGGCGCCATTCGTGCTCCAGGTGGTGGTGTCTTTGGTGTAGGCATCGGAGCACTTGCTTCACGACTTGCCTTTTTCGCAACACGCGCTTCAACGCTCGTGCGTTTTTGTGCCTGCACTCCACGTGTTGCTTTTTTACTGGTGGGCCCACGCACTGGTGAGCGGTCGACAAATACCCAACCCACGTGCGGAACAGGTTTGCCGCCCATGAGTCGACCTTCATCGAAGAGCCATGCGTATTCACCATGGAACTCTTGGTAACTGTCGTTCGAAATAATGGAAGCTTTCACCTTGTCGGCAATTGCCAAAACAAATGCATCGCCGCGCCCAATGGCTCCGGCAGGCGGGGTGACCAGTTCGTTGTTGTTCACGGCGTCATCGAACTCAGCAATTTCTCGCTTATCGATGCGATGACCGAAACTCGCGTCGACAACCACCGTAATTTTTGAGGTGGGGTGCTCGTCCATGAAGGCCAAGACCGCTTCGTTGAGTTGCTTCAGGCTCGGGGCGCTGCGGCCCTCGGTGGCAATATTGGACCCGTCGACCACCACGTGATGAGGGCTGCGTGGTTGAGGCATAAGTTGTAGTCAAGCACCCCTTAGCTCTCTCTTCGTGGATCATTGCTCGTAGTATTGGTCACCGTGACCACTTCCTCATTTCGCGCTGTTTTCTGGGACTTCGGAGGGGTCATTTTGTCGAGTCCTTTCGATGCTTTTGTACAATATGAGGCCCAAAAGGGGCTCCCCGAGGGGTTTTTGCGCTCTGTGAACGCCACCAACCCCGATGCCAATGCCTGGGCGCTGCTTGAGCGCAATGAGGTCTCGCCACACGACTTCGATGCTCTTTTCCTCGCGGAAAGCACTGCCCTTGGCCACCCAGTGCCCGGAGCCGACGTTTTAAAACTCCTTGCCGGCGAGATTCGCCCCGCGATGGTGCAGGCCCTCGACACCGTCAAGGCCGCTGGTTACGCCATGGCATGCCTCACTAACAATGTGGTGGGTGGCGATGGCGCAACACCCGAGCGCCGTGAAGCAGTAGCGGCCGTGATGGCGCGTTTCGATGCCGTCATTGAAAGTAGCAAAGTGGGTTGCCGCAAACCCGAAACACGGTTCTATGAAATAGCGTGTGAAACCTTGCAGGTGTCGCCGAATGAATGTGTGTTCCTCGACGACCTCGGTGTGAACTTAAAACCTGCAGCAGCAATGGGCATGCACACCATCAAGGTCATCAACCCCGACGATGCGCTTGCAGCTCTGAGCGCAGCTCTACAACTGGCGCTGTAAAGCAGCTTTATTTCCAGGCGTCGAGCGCGCCGTCCATGAGGTCGGCGAGTTCTTGTTGGTGAATAGCCATCGAACCAGTTGCAGGACTACCCGACTCAACACGAGCCACATGACGTAGGTCGTAACCACGCTCTTTGAGGCGCCAAATGCGGTGCTCTACGAAGTGCCACGGACCCATGTTTTCTGGCTCTTCTTGTAGCCATACCAACTCTTCGGCATTCGGATACTTTTCGATTTCTGCAACGAGTTGATCGAGTGGGAATGGGTACAACTGTTCAATACGAACAACGGCAACAGGTGCATTGCGCTTGGTGCGTTCCGACATTGCGTCCCACGCAACCTTGCCACTGCAAAGAATAACTCGCTTCACCGTTTCAGCAGCAGGAGCAGCCGCGTCGCCCAACACTTCTTCAAATGAGCCATGAGTAAAGTCTTCAATTTTTGAACGACTTTCCTTCATGCGTAAAGGTTGCTTCGGTGTAAAGACAACAAGTGGCTTGCGCATGTCACGACGCACTTGGCGGCGCAACAAGTGGAAATACTGCGCAGCGGTGGTGGCATTGCACACTTGGATGTTGTCTTCGGCGCAAGCCTGCAAGAAGCGTTCAATACGAGCAGACGAGTGTTCTGGGCCTTGACCCTCGTAGCCGTGTGGCAACAACATCACGAGACCGTTTTGCTGCCCCCATTTATCTTCAGCCGCAACGATGTACTGGTCGATCACAATTTGAGCACCGTTGACGAAGTCGCCAAATTGCGCTTCCCAACCAACAAGCGCGTCGTGGTTGGCATGTGCGTACCCGTACTCGAATCCGAGTGCGCCGTACTCCGACAACAGCGAGTCGTACACCCAAAAATTGGCTTTGTCTGTGGAAAGTTCAGCAAGTGGAACCCAGTTCCGCTCGTTTTCGTAGTCGATGAGTGCAGCGTGACGCTGACTGAATGTTCCACGACGCGTGTCTTCACCAGTGAGGCGCACACTTGTGCCTTCAAGCAATAGCGATCCAATGGCGAACGCTTCACCAACTGCCCACTCCACTTCACCCTCTTCGCGGAAAGTTTTTTCACGCAACTCAAACTGCTTTGCAAGTTTGGGGTGAGGCGTAAACCCTTCGGGGTACTGCGTGAGTTTGGCAAAAATCGTTTCGATCACTGAACGATCGACACCGGTTTTGACATGAGGAACGACACCAACCGGAAGTGGTGGTTTCGCTGCCTTAATTGGTGCGGGAGCATGTGCACGTGTTTCATCAAGCGCCGACTGCAATTTGCTTTGGTAGTCGAGGAGATGCTGCTCTGCTTGATCGACCGTAATGTCGCCACGCTTCACGAGTGTTTCTATATACATTTTGCGTGAACTGCGATGCTCGGCAATGGCCTTGTACATGAGTGGCTGTGTATAGCTTGGGTCGTCACCTTCGTTGTGGCCCAAACGGCGATAGCCAATGAGGTCGATGACCACATCTTTGTGGAACTTTTGGCGATAATCGTAGGCAAGTTTTGCCACACGCACACACGCTTCTGGGTCGTCTCCATTGACATGAAAAATAGGTGCCTGCACCGTTTTGGCAACATCACTTGAGTACACCGAAGAACGTGAGTACTGCGGCGCTGTTGTGAAACCAATTTGGTTGTTGATGATGAGGTGAATGGTTCCGCCGACGCGGTAACCACTGAGGTCGCTCATTGCCAAACACTCAGCAACAAGACCTTGACCAGCAAATGCAGCGTCGCCATGAATGAGCAACGGCAAAACGCTAAATGCAAGCGGCGGGTTAATACCGTCTTGCGCAGCGCGCACCATACCCATCACGATGGGGTCAACTGTCTCCAAATGACTGGGGTTTGCGGCAAGTTCGATGTCGATGACATCGCCTTCAGCCGAGGTGAATTTACCGTGAGCACCCAGATGGTATTTCACGTCGCCAGAGCCTTGAACTGAATCGGGCTTGATGTGACCTTCGAACTCTTTGAAAATTTGGTCGTAGCTCTTCCCCACTACGTTGGCCAACACATTCAAACGACCACGGTGCGACATACCTATAACGGCGCCGTCGAGATGCTCAGCAGCAGCGGCCGACAAAATGGTGTCGATGACTGGGATTGCCGTTTCGCAACCGTCTAGGCCAAAGCGCTTTGTTCCTACGTACTTTGTGGCGAGGAACTTTTCGAACGCTTCTGCAGCATTGAGACGCTCCATGATGCGGTTTTTCTGCGACAACGAGGGCTTGAAAGTGACACCCTCCAAACGAGCCTGCAGCCAATGGTGCTCTTCCGTGTTGCGGATGTGCATGTACTCAATACCAATGGTGCTGCAATATGTTTCACGCAACACTGACAACAGATCGCCAAGTTCTTGACGGTCGACGCCACCAACACCACCGGTGAGAAACGAACGCTCGAGGTCCCAAATGGTGAGCCCGTATGTTGCAGGGTCGAGCTCGGCAGGAAGTACTGGCTCTTTCCAACGCAGTGGGTCGAGGTCGGCCATGAGATGACCCCGCACACGGTGTGAGCGAATGATGTTTGCGACCTGCATTTGCTTATGCAACATTTGTTCTTCGGTCCCAGAAGCGTTGTTGTCGGTACGCCACTGTTCTGCCTTATAAGGAACACCAAGGCTTTCAAATATGTCGTCGTAGAAGGCATGTTGCCCAATGAGCAACTCATGAATGCGCTTTAAGAACATGCCGCTTTCGGCACCTTGAATAATGCGGTGGTCGTAAGTGCTCGTCACCGTGACAACTTTTGAAACACCCAAC
Source organism: Ilumatobacteraceae bacterium (assembly GCA_030726975.1). GTDB lineage: Bacteria > Actinomycetota > Acidimicrobiia > Acidimicrobiales > Ilumatobacteraceae > F1-20-MAGs119. The sequence goes on from JANRCO010000025.1 coordinate 13,511, forward strand.
TTCGACAATGCACGCTCATCGCTACCCTGAAATTCAGCAGGGTAATCAATTGAACCCACGCCAACAATGACACCCTGACCAGGCATGAGGCGCGGAACCGACTGAACGGTGCCAATGGTGCCAGGGTTGGTGAGAGTAATGGTGGCGCCCTGAAAGTCGGTGACGGCAAGTTTGTTGGTTTTTACCTTGCGTACGAGTTCTTCATAAGAGTTGAGGAAGTCGGCAAAGCTCAACCCGCCGGTGTTACGTAGTACCGGAACAACAAGCGTGCGTGAACCATCAGATTTTGCCACGTCGACGGCTAGGCCCATGTTCACTTCCGGGTTACGAATAACTTGCGGTGCGCCCGCTTCGTCGGTGGCATAACTGTTGTTCATTGCAGGCACAGCATCGGCAATTGCACGTACTACGGCATAGCCAATGATGTGCGTAAAACTCACTTTGCCCATTCCACCGCGGCTCATGTATGAGTTGATGGCGCGACGGTTAACTTCTAAAAGTCGAGCAGGAACATTACGAAAACTTGTTGCAGTAGGAACAGTCAAACTGCGTTCCATGTTGGCAACAATTGCAGCACCTGAACCACGAATGGGTTCTGGAGGTGTTGCCGAGGTTGTTGGGGTGATCGCAGGCTGGGCAACAGGAGCACTGTCGCCGGAGGTGGCTGGCGCACTCAATACTGGTGCAGCGTTTTGTGTCACACCTGGCACCGCGCCGGCATGACCCGGCACGTAGTCGGCGAAAAACTCACGCCACGTTTCAGACACCGCTGTGGGGTCGAGACGGAATTGTTCGTACATCTCGTCGACCAGCCACGAGTTCGGGCCAAAGACGTCTTGCGGGGAGGGGTTGCTGTTCGGCATCATTTTTATCGTACTCTTCGCCCCCCGCCTCGGCAGTCTTCAAATGATGAGCGTCTCAGAAAGTCGCTTTTCACCCACCCCCATGGACACCGTCAAGATTCCGCTTGTAGAGTTTTGCCATGACCCCTCGCCTCTCATTGCACACCCTTTTTGCCGCTCTCGTTGCTGTTTCTGCCTTGTCGGCCTGTGGCGGCGGATCCTCTGCCCCCGCCGAAACCATTCCGTCCGATGCAGGGCTCGTGGTGAAGAACGTCAAGTCCATCCGCTTCGATGCAAGTGAGTATTCAGCGACGGCTGGCGATATCAAAGTTGCATTCGTCAATGAAGACACAGTTCGCCACACGTTGCTCATCGCTCAAGATGGCGTCAAGGTTCCGAACTTTAAGCTCGTGGTTGCCGAAAAGGGCGCACTCGACGTCGGCAACATCAATTTGGCTGCTGGTAGCTACACCCTCATTTGCGATGTACCTGGCCACCAAAATATGAAAGCAACCCTGACCGTTAGCTAGCAGGTACTGCGCGCAACGCCACCGGAATTGCGCTCATGACAGGAATACCCGTAATGGGGTCGTATCCGCTTTGCAGGTCGATGAGGGCTCCCGTTGTTGAACCCACCACTGATAGGTCATTTGGCGTGTCGGGTAGTCCACCCCAGGCATGGGCGAGTGACACCATGCCACGACGCACATCGTCGGCCGATTTCACCACTGCTTTAATTGAACCTTTTGGTGAAGCAACTTCAATCGTGTCGCCATCGGCGATGCCCAACTCAGCAAGGTCTAATGAGTTGACGTGAGCAAAGTTCGTACCTTCGCGCGCGCGCAGTTTTTCTACTTCGCGGCCCGATGAGTTGAAAACGCTCTTCAAACGCCGCGTGGTCATGCGAAAGGTATGCACCTCGGGGTCAAAACCATGGATGACCGCACCAGAAGACGACTCACGGAATACATCGTGCATCTCCTCAGCAATTCCTGCAGGAACCATTTCCAACCGCGCCTGGCTCGTTGGGTCTGCTGGCTGAACCGTAGTGATGTACTCAGGGAAAAGCTGACCACCCACATGTTTGCGCAATTCTGCAAGTGGCAACTTTGCTTTTGCATAAATGAGATCAAGTACATCGTCACCTGTGATGTGCATTCCCGGCGTGATGTCTCCACCTGGCATCTTGATAGTGATACCGAGTCGTGCCGCAACCTCGGTGTACACCTGCCACTCTTGGCGAATATCGCCGCGCATTTCCAAAATAGCTGGCGTGTAGTGCTGATACGGCTGATCGAACCAACGGTCGATAGTTGTAGGCACATCGGGTCGTTCCAAACTCAACGTGCTGGCAATGACGTAATGGGCAAGTTGTGCAGATGGCGACACGTGCACGTCCATGAGCACATGCAAGTCGAGCGCACGCAGCGCTTCCACAGTGGTGCGTTGGTCTGGCCACGACACCACGGGGTTTCCACCCAAAGTAAAGAGCGCACGAATTTGCCCTTCACCTTCGAGCAATATTTCTTCAGCAAGTGTCGACGTGGCTGCTTGCCCGCGCTGTATGTAGATGTCACGCATGCGCGACTTCGAGCCCTTCGTCAGCATCTCTGGCTTCGGAGGTATCACTCCTGCGCGAATTTGCCCGGGAGGAGTCATGAGACCACCTGGGTTGTACATCGTTTCGCCTTCACGGTTGTAGCGACCACACAAGGTGTTCAATGCCAGCACCAAGTGCTCGGTAAGCGATGAGTGCGGTGCCATGTCGGGCCCAGTTCCGGTGGTTACTGCCCCGCGTGGGCCTTCTGCAAACTTTTTGGCAGCAGTAACAATGAGTTCTTGTTCTACGCCCGCGCGCTGGCTGACATAGTCGAGGGTAAATGGATCGACGGCTATGCGCAGCTCGTCGAGGCCATTGACGTATCGACCACAAAAATCTTTGTCGTATGAATCGGTCGCGAGAATTTGGCGAATGATGCCGGCGAGCAATGTGGGGTCTTCACCCGCACGTACCGGCAAATACAAATCGGCGTAGTGCGCTACTTCGGTGAATCGAGGGTCGATGACAATGAGAAAGAGACCACGTTCTTTTGCTTGACGCAAGCGCACGAGCGGGTTAAAACCAGGAATACCACCGGGGTATCCAAATGTGCTCACCAATGTGTTGCACCCAATCACCATGGCAACATCGGCAGTTTCAAAACCCTGCACACCTGCGGCCCATGAACCGTGACGCAGTGGCGCAATTGCCTTGCCTGGTTGGTCGATAGATGATGAGGTGTAAAAACTTTCCGAACCAATTGCATTGTGGAATGCGGCAGCAATGGGAAGGCCCGTTGCGTTTTGATACGCAGCAGTTCCGCAGTAGGTAGCAATGGCACGTGGCCCGTACTTTTCAAGAATGCCTGCCAACTTGTCGGCAATTTCATCGAAAGCAACGTTGGTGTCGATGGGGTTCAATACATCACCTGTGCGCTTTAAGCTGGCGCGCAAACGACCAGGGTGCTCGTGTTGGCCACCTAAGTTACGGCCCTTCACACACGTGTACCCCTCGTACATTGGGTCGTCTTGCACACCATGAACGCCAAGTACCGCATTACTCACGGTGTCGACATCAACATCAATTGCGCAGCCCGCGTGACAGAACCGGCAAAAACTACGACGTGTTTCAATGCTCATGTATCCCCCTTGGCAATTTCACTGCTCAAGTAAACACTAGGCGATTTCGTGAGGCTCACTTTCGTCGAGACCCATGCCAAGAACAACATCTTCATAGTCAATGGTCCATAAACGCCCTGAGTTCACAGAGTCCGCTTCATAGCAACGCCAACCTAAGCGCCTTTGCACCTCCGGGCTGAACTTCCGCACAATCTCCCAAGGGTTCGCAATGGGCAGGGCCTCTTCGGGCGTCAGCCAGCCCACAACATGCGATACATGCATTCCCATGCGCCAGTTATCGACCGAGGTATTTGCCCCGCCGCCGTGCAATGTACGACCGGCGTACAGAAGCCCGCTGCCAGGCGCCATCTCGGCGTGCTCCACAAGGTGGTCACACGACCTATCGGAGAAGTCTGACCACAGGTGACTGCCTGGCACCACATTGGTCGCGCCGTTTTCCTTGGTGAACTCGCCAAGGGCAAGCATCCAACTCACCGTTACCTCAGGTGATTCTGGAGTTTCAAAAAATGGCCAGTTGTTCACGTCGCGGTGCAACACCTGCGCGTTTTCTCCGGGGCCAATCACCATCATTTGCGCCGAGTTCAACCACCAGTCGACTGCATTGTCTAACAACAGTTCGTTGCTGATTGCCGTCATGAGTGGATGCGTGAGCACTTCAATAAATGCCGGGCTGCGCTGTGCGAGTCGCCCAAAACGTTTTGTGTTCGTACCCCAAAATTTTTCCACGATCGGGTCGCCGCTGCGTGTGCCCGCATGCATGTTCTGAGTAACAGTGTCGAGGTCGGCGCGCAGTTGCTGCACCAGATCGTTCGACAAAAGGTTTGCCACGATGACAGCGCCATCGCGCTCCATCACACTCAGAATCTCACCTAATGATGCGGTGGACTCCAGCGTTACTACTGCACTCATGGCTCTCAACAATCACTGGGGAACGATCACCGTAACAGGTGGAATAAACAAAAAACCCCCGGCCGTAGCCGAGGGTTTTTTGACTAGAACGAAAAGTGAATTAGCCGAGAAGAATCTCTGACAAGATCCACAACACGAGCCACAACACACCACCGGTGATGAGTGCATTTTTGTGACTTTCATATGGCCAGAGCAACTTATTGGTTGCTGCAGTGCCGCCGAGAAGACCCAGTGCATTGATTTGCAAAATGGCTGTGAGAGCCATCGCGATAATGAAGAAGGTCCAAGCGTTTCCACTAGTTGCACCGGCAAATGCGCCACTGTAGAAGTGCGCTGCACCCACCATGAAGAACAACATGGGGAACGAGAAAATGAAGTTCTGACGTGAAGCAAGAAGAGCCTTACGACCAGCGCCAGGAGCGCTTGCGTTTGCTTCGCCACCTGCAAGCACATTGGCTGCGTTGGCAAGAACAATTTTTTGGTTCTTCCAGATGACCATCCATACGTTGGCGGCCATTATAATACCGAGCACCATTCCGATGCTGATAGCTACGTTGTGGCCAATTCCCTGCCCTGATGTTGAGGACATGAAGTCTTTGAAGTAGTTCTTCACCAAACCGGTAATGAGGATGCCGGTGACCAGAGTGGCAATAGCTGCCCAACGGAACCACCACAAAGCCCGACGAGCCACTTTGTCGATCGCGATGTTGCGAGCCTTGCCCTCATCGCCAAAAGCAGCAAAAGCTGGCACCTGGACGAGGTTGAAGTAATAGAGCAAACCGATCCAGCAAATGCCAGCAACGATGTGCAAATAGCGGAAGCCGAAGTTTCCGAGGTAGTCGCGAGTTAGCAACTCCATGATGTACGCCCCTTTGAGTCATTCAGAAAAACTGAAATAGATAACACCTGAAACGTACCACCCTTCATTGCCGAAGGCGGGTAACGTAAGGGCGCCATGGCACATGAATTCATCTACACCTGTTACAAACTGGCCCGGTTTTACCCACCAGACCGCACCATTTTGGAAAATATCTCCCTGTCCTTCTATCCGGGCGCCAAAATTGGCGTCATTGGCTCCAACGGCAGTGGTAAATCCAGCTTGTTGCGCATCATGGCGGGTATCGACGACGAGTACACCGGCGAGGCTCGCCTCACCCCGGGTTTCAGCGTGGGTATGCTCGAACAAGAGCCGCGTCTCGACCCCTCCAAAGATGTCTTAGGAAACGTGATGGACGGCGTTGCCCCTATCCGCGACATGCTTGCACGCTACGACGAGGTCATGGCCATGTGGGCCGACCCCGACGCCGACTACGAAAAAGTAGGAGCGCTGCAGGCCGACCTCGAAAACAAAATTGCCGCTGCCGATGCATGGAGCCTCGACCGCAATGTTGAAATTGCCATGGACGCATTGCGCTGCCCACCGAACGACGCCGACGTCACCACACTCTCTGGTGGTGAAGCGCGCCGCGTGGCACTGTGTCGCCTCTTGCTCAGCCATCCCGACTTATTGTTGCTCGATGAACCCACCAACCACCTTGACGCCGAAAGCGTTTTGTGGCTGGAACGTTTTCTTCAGGAATACTCGGGCACCGTTGTGGCCATTACCCACGACCGTTACTTCCTCGACAACGTGGCCAAATGGATTTTGGAGCTCGATCGCGGCCGTGGCTTCCCCTTTGAAGGCAACTACTCCAGTTGGCTTGAGCAAAAGCAACAGCGCCTTTTGCAAGAAGACAAGACAAATGAAACGCGAGCTCGTTCTCTCCAACGTGAACTTGAATGGGTCAAGATGTCGCCCAAGGCTCGCCAAGCAAAAGGTAAAGCCCGCTTGTCTGCATACGAAAAGTTGCACGCTGAAGCACAAGCTGCTGAAAGCGGACCCGACCGGATGGAAATTCCGATTCCGTCAGGGCCACGTCTTGGCGACACCGTTATTGAAGTGAAGAACCTCTCAAAAGGTTTTGGCGATCGTTTGCTCATCGACGACTTGTCTTTCACCTTGCCACCTGCTGGCATCGTGGGCATCGTGGGGCCAAACGGTGCGGGTAAAACCACACTGTTTCGCATGCTCGCCGGTTTAGAGTCACCCGACACTGGTTCGGTCACCATTGGCGACACTGTGCAGTTGAGCTACGTCGACCAAAATCGCGACAACCTCGATGCCGCCGCCACTGTGTACGAAGAAATTACTGGTGGTGTTGAGCACATGAAAGTAGGAGGTCGCGAAATTCATGGCCGAGCCTATGTATCAAGTTTCAACTTCAAAGGAAGCGACCAGCAAAAACTTGTGGGCGACTTGTCCGGTGGAGAAAGAAACCGCGTGCATCTTGCCAAGTTGTTGAAGCGCGGCGGAAACTTGCTCCTTCTCGACGAACCAACCAACGACCTCGATGTTGATACATTGCGCGCGCTCGAAACCGCGCTTGAAGGTTTCCCCGGTTGCGCCGTGGTCATCAGCCACGATCGTTGGTTCCTCGACCGTATTGCCACTCACGTGCTCGCCTTTGAAGGCGATAGCCAAGTGCGCTGGTTTGAGGGCAACTTCAGTGAATACGAGTCGTGGCGACGCAAGGAACTCGGCTCTTCTGCCGATACCCCACATCGCATTAAGTACAAGCCCATCGCTCGCTAAGGCACCATGACCAGTATCAAGATCTTCCGTTGGGCATGTGCGGTCACATTTGTTTGTGGCATTGCCGGCATCATTGTTTCCTCTATTGCAGGAAACAATGAAGGTTGGGTTGTCAGTATTGGTTTGACCACCACTGCTGCAGCCATTGTGCTCATCGTTGTTTCAACTGTCACCGCAAAAGAGCGCATTCATGCCTTCAATGAAGTGGAAGCTGAATACCTCGAAACAAAAATTGATGAGCAAGTAATAAAGGGTGCTTCAGAAGAAGAACTTCGCGACATTGTGCGGCGCGCTATTGCGCTAGGGCAACGCTCCGCATGACCACCGATGTTGCACTGACGCAAGAGCCCATACTCGATGACCATTTGCTTGCCGCCGCGCTTGCACGTGCTGCTGGGCAACAACTTCAAGAATTGCGTACTGCTCTTTTTGCGCAAGGTTCAACGCAATGGCACATCAAAGACACTGGCGACGAAGTTGGCCATCGCTTTCTCATGGAAGCCCTTGCTCACCATCGACCCAACGATGCGGTGTTGTCTGAAGAAGGCGCCGACAACAACAAGCGCTTGAGCGCCAACCGTGTATGGATTATTGATCCACTCGATGGCACGAATGAATACAGCGAAGAAGGCCGAGGCGACTGGGCAATACATGTTGCTTTATGGGAAAACGGCGAACTCACTGCAGGTGCAGTTGCTCTACCCGTTCTTGGCGTCACACTCAGCACCGACCCTGCCACGAAACCCGTACTTCCTACACCCCTGGCACGTAAACCACGCCTCATTACTTCTCGTAATCGCGCACCGTATTCGGCTCACCTCGTAGCCAACGCCATCGACTGCGATGCCATTCGCATGGGTTCAGCAGGTGCAAAGGCAATGGCGGTTGTTCTAGGTGAAGCCGATATTTATGTGCACGACGGTGGCATGCACCAATGGGACTCTGCAGCGCCTGTAGCTGTCGCTCGCGCAGCGGGCCTTCACACTTCTCGCATCGATGGTTCACCCTTTGTCTACAACCAACGCGAAACATGGCTACCCGACCTCATTATTTGCCGACCCGAATTTGTAGAGCCGGTTATGAAGGCCTTGTGGAGTGACGACTAGGTCACCTCTTCAATAGTGCTTCGGTGTGTTCACCTAAATACGGAACAGGGCCCGGACGAATTTCGTAATCTTCAAAGTCAACAGGGCTATTCACTGCTTCAAATGGTTCTTCACCATCACGCGGAGACATAGAAACAAATCCACCTGCAGCACGCGCTTGTGGGTCGAGAATAACGTCGACGATGGAGTTCACCGGCGCCCACCACACGTCGTGCTCGTCGAACAAGGTAGTCCATTCACTCAATGGTTTTGTCGCAAAAAATGCATCGAGCAAGGCAATGAGTTCAACGTTGTTTTGTAAACGCAGTTGCGTAGTTGCAAACTTATCAACCAGCAGTTCATCGGAGTTGATGGTGGCCAATAGTGCCGGCCAATGCCGATGCGCCTCAAGCCCCAGCAACCAAAAGCCCTTGCCGTCACCAGCTACATAACTGTTGATGAGAGGTGCACGACTGTTACTGCGCGAACGCGTGCTTTCCCGTTTACCAAATCGCAATTGGACACCAATATCCCATGCAATGTTGTACATCCCGTTGCGTAACAAACTTGTTGACACCATGCGACCCTCACCCGTGCGTTGCGCATCGAACAAAGCAGCGGTGACACCTGCAACAAGCGACATTCCCGTTACGTGATCGCCGTGTCCGCTACGCAAGGTTGCCAATGTGTCACCAGGTGGAACCAGACTGTGTGCAGCACCCGAGCGCGCCCAATATCCACCAAGGTCGTAACCCGGCCGATGCGCATCGGGGCCTTCTAAACCAAAACCAGAAATGATGCCGTACACCAACTTCGGAAACTTTTGACGCAATGCCGGCGGGTCGATACCCAAACGCTGCAGTGCTGCAAATCGCAAGTTGGTGATGAAGATGTCGGCTGTTTCTAACAACGCCATCATCTGCGCCATTCCCTCTTCGGAACGCAAGTTGATGACAACCGATTTCTTTCCGCGGTTATCGATTTCAAAAGGAGGAACTGCCTTTTGCTCTTGCACACCAATTGCTCCGAAAACATTGCGTTGTGGGTCACCCGCAGGTGGTTCCACTTTCACCACGTCGGCACCCCAGTCTGCAAGCACTCCACCGCACGCTGGCCCAGCAACCCAAATGCCGAGTTCTACTACTTTGACTCCAGCAAGTGGCCCTTGTCTCATCATTTTCCCCTATTCACTGATGTGATTACTTTCATCATGTCACTCTCGCTCGTTTAATTCTCACTTGAATAGGCGCACTTGCACTACACGGGGCAAACTAGGGGCGTGATACGACCAAACGATTGTTCTTGGGGTGCATTCAGCGATGAAGCACCGTGGGTATTGAGCGAAGACAAACTCGCCTGGGCAAATGATGCAAACCAAATTCGCATCAACGTGCGCCGCGAAGTTCCCGATCTCACCACTCCGCGCCGCATCCCTCCACTCGGGCGACTTTTCTATGTTGTTTGTGTGCTGGGTAAAGCAGTACTTCCTTGGCTCGTGCGCAAGAAATTCAAGAGGTTCGCAACTCCAAATGAAAGCAACGCTGCAATATCACTGCGCTTGCGTAAAGCAGTGGAAACACTTGGGCCTACCTACATCAAACTCGGACAAATCATTTCAAGTGGTGAAGGACTCTTCCCCGGGGAACTTGTTGAAGAATTCAAACGCTGCCGCGACCAAGTTCCAGCAGAACCATTTGACACCGTACAACTCACCATTGAGCAAGACCTCGGATGTCGCCTCAACGACGTGTTCTTACATATCGACACCACTCCACTCGCTGCCGCTTCCATTGCTCAAGTTCATGCCGCAACTCTCACCACAGGAGAGTCGGTTGTTGTCAAAGTGCAGCGGCCAAATATTGGCAAACTTGTGCGCAAAGATCTGCGCGTCATGGCCTGGCTTGCACCATTTCTCATTGGCCGCATCAAAATTGCTGCACTCGCTAACCCCCCTGCACTCGTTGAACTTTTCGCTGAAACCATCGTTGAAGAACTCGACTTCCGCATGGAGGCAGCGAACATGGTCGACGTGTCACGCATGTTGCATCGCCTCAACCAAACCGGGTACATCGTTCCACGACCACACCCTTCGCTTGTATCGCGACGCATTTTGGTGATGGAGCGTCTATACGGCTTCAACTTTGACGATGTTGATGGCATGAAAGCAGCAGGCCTCGACACAGAGGCAGTTATTCGCACTGGCATGATCGCATTCATGGAAGGCGCAATGATTGAAGGCATCTTCCATGGCGACCTCCACGGCGGAAACCTCTTTGTGCTTTCCGATGGCAGAACCGCACTGCTCGACTTCGGCATCGTTGGCCGGCTTTCCCCCACACGGCGCGTTGCCTTTTTGCGGATGCTGCTGGGTGCCACCACGAACGACGTGAAAGGCCAAGTAGAAGCATTACGTGACCTCGGAGCACTTCCCCTCGATGTTGACGTTGCTCAAGTGATTTCCGATCTACGACTTGACCAACAAACCATCGACCCCACATCACTTTCGGGCGAAGAACTGGTGAAAGAAGTACAACGCATTGTGAAAGCGCTTCTTGGCTACGGAGCAAGCATGCCAAAAGAACTCATGTTGTACGTGAAGAATATGGTCTTTCTCGACGGTGCCATTTCGCGTCTTGCACCCGACCTCGACATCTTGGCCGAAGTAGCAAACATTTCGATGCTTTTTGCCGAGCGCCATGGTGAGCAAATTGGTCGTGACCTTGGCATCAATGCGCAAAGTATCGAACTCAACCTCGACAGCGTGAAAGCTGGCTTTGGTCTCGACTCAAGCGTAAATCGCCTGACCTACCGTGAGCTACAGCAGCGCAGAGAGCTCATCAACAAGCGCATGCGCGACCACGTGCGCAAGTAAGAGCGCTACAGCACAATTACAGGTGTGCCAATTTTGGCAAACGACCATAGAAAGTCGGCGTCGAGTTTTGCCTGGCGCTGACAACCGCCTGAGAGTCGCGTGCCTAATTCTTCTTCTGTTTGATACACCGTGTTATCGCTGCGCCGCAATGGAATTTGATGAAAGCCAATTGCCCCAACCTCTGTTTTCAACCAGCGCACCATTTTTTTCAAGAAGGCCTTGCCATTCCATGCGGTCGTAATTTCTGAGCGACTGTATACCCGATGCGCACCAGGGGTTTCATTGTTGTACTTGCTGCCCGACACCAACCACGAACGAATAATTTCATTGTTTTTGTCGATCGCCCATACACGTTGGCCCGCTCGCTCGAAAACCAAACGTCGGCCACTTCCCGAGTTCGCTGGAAGAGCTGGTGCAGAAGCCCCCGTTGAGGCCACAGAAGACAACAAAAACCCGAGTGAGTCTTTTGCTCCTTCCACCGGGGGAGGTGTACGCACCACAAGCAAGTTTTCATTGGGCCAAATGCCAAGGGCCAGTGCAGTTTCACGCCCAGCAATTCCGTCGACGAAAAGATCTTTCTTTGTTTGTAATGCAGTGACAGCAACTTGGGTTGCCACATCGTAAGTACCGGTCACTTTTTCCAGATAATTAGTTTTCACTAATGCCTGCTGCAAACACACCACGTTCTTACCCGAGGTTCCCGGTCGCAGCGCCTTCATGGGAATCGTGCATGGTTCGTTACTTGCAGGGTCTTCACCAATGAGGTCGAGAACAGGGGTTGTGGTGGTCACAACAACAGCGGTGGTGCTTGTTGCTGCAACCGACGTGGTGGGGGCGCTTGTATTGTCGTTACGTACAGCTCCAACACCAACGTAAAGCACTCCAGACACCACAATGACTGCTAAGAGCAGGAGTTGCTTTCGAGTGGCGTTTGAGTTCATAAGAGTTTCTTCGAGCGTTCGACACTCTCAATGTAGCGCCGCACGCATTACGTGCCATGCTCTTCGCCCTGCCACACTAGAGGGGTGCGTTTACTTATCGCTCGCTGCAGTGTGCATTATGTTGGTCGCCTTGAGTCGCGCCTCGATGAAGCCACGCGTCTCATCATGGTGAAAGCCGACGGGTGTGTTGCTATTCACGCCGACGGCGGAGCCTATAAACCCCTCAACTGGATGAACTCCCCAAATACCTTGCAAGAAAATGAAGGTGAGTGGATTGTTGCCAACCCAAAAGGCGAAACCATCACCATTACGTTGCATGAGATTTTTCTCGACACTCACCATCACCTGGGCGACGACCCGGGTCTCTCGAAAGATGGCGTCGAAGCGCACTTGCAAGAACTTCTTGCGGCGATGCCCGAAACTATTGAAGAAGGCCTCACGCTCATTCGCCGCGAATACCCCACTGCTATTGGGCCAGTAGACCTCTTATGCCGAGATAAAGACGGAAATACCGTGGCCATTGAAGTAAAACGCCGAGGAGAAATTGATGGCGTAGAGCAACTTGCCCGCTACTTGGAATACCTCCATAACGACACATCGCTGGGCGCTATTCGAGGCATCTACGTTGCCCAGGTCATTAAACCGCAAGCAAAAACTCTGGCCACAACTCGTGGTTTTACGTGTGTAGAAATTGACTACGAGCTCTTACGCGGCAATAAGCCAGACGAACTCACGCTCTTCTAAGAGATGTGCAAGCCGCATTCGGTTTTGTCACTACCCGACCAGCGTCCAGCACGTGGATCTTCACCAGGTTTTGTGGGGCGCGTACATGGCCAGCACCCAATTGAGGTATAACCGTGTTCGCGCAAGGGGTGTACTGGCAGTTCATACAATTCGTTGTACAAAGCAATATCGCTATCGCTGGCGCCCGCTAGCGGGTTGACCTTAATCACGCCGCGCATGATGTCGCGCGACACAATGGGAGTGTTCTTACGTGCTTCAGAATCTTCACGACGAACACCAGTAATCCACACTTTTTTGTTTTGCAATGCATCTTCTAATGGCACCACTTTGCGCGCAGCGCAACATGCGTCGGTATCGACCTGCCAACCATTGGGCGCAAGATGGAATTCATTACGCTTATCGATGTGCACGTTGATGCCAAAAGTTTTGCCCAGATTCTCTGCGTACCAATGTGTTTCTGCAAAGAGATAACCCGTATCGAGCAGAACTACTTCTATGCCAGGCGCCGCGCTATGGGCCACATGCGACAACGTTGCATCTTGAAAACTCGAGGTCACTAAAAACGACTTGTAAGGTGGCACCTCATCAGCTGCTCCAAATGATGCAACAGCCCAACGCACGATGTCGGCGGGCAACATGCCTTCTAGTTCGCGCGATACATCGGCCAATTCCTGAGCTGATGCAGAGAGCGAAACGAGGGTGGCAGGTAGGTACACGCCCCCAGCCTACCAATTCCCGACTATTCCTATCAACTTTTAGTTAAATCAAAGCACTAGGGGCGAAAACGGCACAATCCTTGGTCGATGACGAGGCGCGAACCCACCGCTGTGGTGAAGACCGCTTCCCCCGTGCCCGTTTCCCACATGGAAATGGTGAGTTCTTCACCAGGAATCACTGGAGATGCGAAGCGACCCTCAATGTGCTGGAAAGCGCTGGCGTCGTTGTTACACAGACCCTGCAAGAGCCCACGCCCGGTGAACCCATAGGTGCACAGCCCGTGCAAAATGGGGCGCTCGAAGCCGCCACGGGCGGCAAAGGTGGGGTCGGAATGCAAAGGGTTACGGTCGCCCGACAAACGGTACGTGAGGGCCTGATGTAACGAGGTGGTGTACTTCACGACATGGTCGGCCGCACGGCTAGGCGGCACGTTTTTATCGCCACCAGGGCCACGGTCGCCACCCCATCCACCTTCGCCGCGAATAAAGGACGCGCCGAGAAGAGTAAACATGGGGCTGCCATCGGCGGCATCGACCAGTTCGGTTTGCGTCGAGACCACTGCGCCCGAACCCTTGTCGTAGATACCAATGATGCGACTGACGCCACGGACCTTGCCAGCAACGGGTACCGGCTTGTGCAGCGTGACCGCCTGTTGTCCGTGTACCAACATGGCGGGGTTGAATGTGCCAATGCTGGTACGAGTGGAGCCCATCCCCCAACCAACAACAACGGGGAACGTGGGAAACACTTGCTGTGCAACACCATCGGTGTTTTCAGTTGTGAATGACAAGTCGTCAACACCTGCGCCAATACCAACGGCATAGAGCAATGCATCTTTGCTATTCCACGAAGCCTCGAATGGCTCGCTTTCTGTTCCTACTGCATCTGGATTAATTGGCATGGTTCACTCTATCTTCGCCGTCCATGCCGGCATTAGCCCGAGCACCAGCTAGTAGTTCATCGACAATTGCGCCCAGTTGTGTTGGGTCGGCAACTGCCGCATGACGTGGTCCGCGATGCCAGCCTTCGGCAATAGCAAGAATTTGACCACTTGCTTCAAACACCCGACCAGTGACATGTTTCGATTCAGCAGAGGCGAGCCAAGTGACGATGGGTGCAATCCATTTAGGGCTGCGCATATCGCGGTCGGCTTCTGTTTTTGGCGGTGGTCCAAGGCCCTCTGTCATGCGGGTCAGAGCAACAGGTGCAACTGCATTTGCCGTTACTCCGTAGCGCGCAAGTTCGAGTGCCGCAATAACGGTGAACGATGCAATACCTGCTTTTGCTGCACCATAATTTGTTTGACCCGGGTTTCCGTAAATGCCCGATACCGACGTGGTGTTGATGAGGCGACCATCAACTGGCTTTCCTGCCTTGTGTTGATCGCGCCAATAAGCAGCAGCAAAGTGCGACGGTCCAAATGTGCCCTTCAAGTGCACCTTAATGACTGCATCCCATTCTTCTTCGGTCATGTTTGCCAACATGCGGTCGCGCAAAATGCCCGCGTTGTTCACTACTGCATGCAGGTCGCCAAAAACATCGACTGCGGTGTTGATGAGTGCCTCTGCTCCGGCCCACGTAGAAATGTCGTCGCCATTAGCAACAGCTTTTCCGCCCGTAGCCTCAATTTCATTCACCACTTGTTGTGCTGGCGATAAGTCACCACCAGAACCGTCGACATTTCCACCCAAATCGTTCACCACAACGAATGCTCCGTGACGTGCCAAGCTGAGCGCATGCTCGCGGCCAATGCCCCGCCCGGCACCTGTAACAACAACGATTCGCCCTACACACAATTGCGACATATTTCCCCTCCGATGTCTAGGACAATCATACGACTCTGCCCCATGGGCTTTAGCCTTGAACCGTGAGTTCCGCTATGCAAACCGATTTCCATACCGTCATTGTTGGTGCAGGGCCAAGTGGAACCGCAGCCGCCACACTTTTGGCCCAAGCCGGCAAGTCGGTTTGTGTTGTCGATAAAGCCACTTTCCCCCGCGATAAGTGCTGCGGAGATGGCCTCACCACGCTTGCCTTACGTGAACTTGAGAAAATTGGTTTTGCCCCCAGCACTGTTGCTTCATGGAAAACCATTCACAGTGCGTGGTTGCGCTCCCCTTCGGGTCGCGAAGTGGAAGTTCCGCTTCCCAGTAGCCAAGGGCAATATGCCGCAGTGGCGACCCGCCTCGACCTCGATGCAGCGCTAGTAGACCATGCCCGCAACGCCGGAGCAGTGATGCGTGAAAATTGTGAGTTCTTAAATATCACTGCTGAAAACAATTTTGCACTCATCAGTTTTACCGATGGCACCAGTGTGACCGCACAACACGTTATTGCTGCCGATGGCATGTGGTCGCCCGTGCGCAAATCACTTGGCCTACTAGAAGTGGGTTACCTCGGCGAATGGCACGCCTTTCGTCAATATGCCACCAACATCACCGGCCCTGCACAAAACGGCTTGTACGTATGGTTTGAGCCCGATCTCTTACCTGGCTATGCATGGTCGTTTCCCCTTGCCGACGGAAAGGTCAACATCGGCTTTGGTGTATTGCGCGATGGCAAGCGGCGCATTCAAACCATGAAACACACATGGGAAGATTTATTAACGCGCCCTCATATTGTTGAGGCACTCGGTGAAGGCTTCACACTGGTCGACCGCCACACTGCATGGCCCATACCAGCAAATATCACCGCGGCAGTTTTGCATCATCGCAACGTGATGTTTGTGGGCGATGCAGCTCGCGCCACCGACACCTTGACGGGTGAAGGTATTGGGCAAGCACTTCTCACCGGCGTACTTGCAGCACAAGCCATCCTCGACCCAGCTAGCCGTAATGCATCGGAATCTGCTGCGCTGTACGCCAAGCATGCGCGCCAACATCTATCGGCCGACCACCATATGAGTTCGCTCTTGAGCAAAATGCTCTCACGACCGTTCATTGCTCGTGGCGCAGTGCGCATCGTGGGCTTCAACCACTGGACCCGCAGCAATTTTGCACGCTGGATGTTTGAAGATGAAGCACGAGCTGTTGCGCTCACCCCGCGGCGCTGGCACCGCAAGTTCCTCAAACAGCGCGGCGCTTACTAGAGAAACCGCACTTCATCTCCGACAGAACATTTCCCTGGCGACAGCACGCGTGCATACACCCCAACACTTTGGTTTAAATCGCGCACTATGTGTCGTAGCACTGCACGATCTTCGGGGATGAGGTTGTTAATTGCGCGTGTCACCATGACGCAACGTGGGCACGGGTCAAGAATTTCAATCACTGCCGACCCAATAGCAATGTGTTTGTTCTTCCACTGAAATTCAGGGTGGCCATCTACATCGCCGCTATCAACAACAAGACTTGGCCGGAAGCGCTTAATGTCAACTACTGAATGCGGAACAGCTGCTTTCAAAGCCGCAAGTGCCGAGGTGGTCATCACCATGAGTGGATAGCAATCGTGGTGTGTTCCTACTGGCGATTCAAACTCCATCACTTCAGGTGGAAAGATACTGAAGTCGGGCAAGGGTTCATCTTCAGTGCGTCCAAAGACTGCACGCATCTCTGCCAACACATCATCAGTGTCTGAAGGCCCGCGACGAAAATGGTCTACATCGCTCGCGTCGGGGAGTTCTTCCAAAACCACACGATGACCAAGCAATGCAGTCAGCCTTTCACTGCTGTCTGCTTCATTCGTAAAAAAGCTTTCCCCATTGGGTGCGGTAATTTTCACAGTACGTCGCGCGGGGTCTACACGCTCAGCGGAAAACTGCATGAGTCCACCAATTTTTTTGGCTCCGCGAATGCCCCCACGTTCAAGGTCGCGAGTAGCCCAAATGCGGTCGCCAACAATGCCCAAGTCGTTCAGTTCGCACGAGGAAACCGTCTCTCCCACCATCGACTTCACGGGATACGTCCAGATCTCAGACAAGCGCATGTTTGCACCATAGTTCACCGAATCAGTGTCTCTATTTTGCGTGCACTACGGTAGAGACATGCGTACACGCCTCACCGAACTTCTCGACATTGAACACCCCGTCATGCTTGCCGGCATGGGCGGCGTCTCGTACCACGAGCTCGTCGCTGCTGTTTCTGAAGCCGGAGGCATTGGCACTTTTGGCGCCTCCACCATGAAAACTCCCGAGCTTGCTGAAGAAATGAAACTTGCGCGAGGTGCAACGCAAAAACCATTTGGTGTCGACCTCCTCACCGCACTTCCCCACCAAGTTGAAGAAGGCGTCCGTGCAGTGGTGGAAGGTGGTGCTCGTATTTTTGTCGCAGGCCTTGGCGTGCCACGCGATGCCATCGACTACTTGCATAAAAACAATGTTCTCGTTGGCTCCATGTGCGGAAAAGTGCGCCATGCAGTTTCTGCCGTTGCCAGTGGATGCGACTTCGTTGTTGCCCAAGGCACCGAAGGTGGCGGGCACACCGGCACCGTGGCAACGCTTGCGTTAATTCCGCAAGTCGTTGATGCATTGGGCGGAGCAGTTCCTGTTGTTGCAGCGGGCGGGTTGTTCGATGGTCGTGGTCTTGCCGCGTCTCTTGCATTAGGCGCCGACGGCGTATGGATTGGCACACGCTTTATTGCAACACCCGAAGCACGTGCTGTTCAGGGCTACAAAGAAACACTTCTCGCCATTCATGAAGATGGCACCGTCATTTCCCGCGGGTTCACCGGCAAAACATGCCGCGTGGTGCGTAACGACTGGACCAACCACTACGAACAGCATCCAGAAGAACTCAAGCCTTTCCCACAACAAGCCATTTACTCCATGGGCGAAGGTGCAAACCACCTCGGTTACCCCAGCGACACTGTTGTCGATGTGAATCGTGAGTTCATGCCATGTGGTCAAGGTGTTGGCGCCATCACTTCGCTCATCCCTGCAGGTCAAATTGTGCGCGACATTGTTGCCGAAGCAGAAAAGTTCTTACGCTCCACGCAGAAGTACTTCGCTTAAGCACAACGCCCCATGTGGAAACTCCTGCGCGAGAATCGCGATATTCGCCTGCTCTTTATTGCGCAGGTCATTTCCTACCTGGGTGATTGGTTTACCTTTGTTGCACTTGCTGGACTTGTTGAAGATGCAACGGGTTCCAAATTCTTAGTCTCACTAGTGATGGTGACATTCTCACTCCCCTCGTTCTTGGCTTCGCCCATTGCAGGCCCAACCGCCGATCGATATGACCGCAAGAAAGTTCTTGTTGTTGTTTCGTGTTTCCAAGCCATTGCTGCGTTCGGACTCATCACCGCTGGCGATTCACGTATTTGGATGGTGTTTCTCTTTCAGTCGTCCATTTCTGCACTCGCTGCATTTGTTGGACCCGCCAGCGGAGCCGCACTTCCTAACCTCGCTCGCAACCCTGAAGAACTCACCAAGGCCAACTCACTTCTAGGTGCCACTTGGGGCATCATGCTCGCTGTTGGTGCTGGTATCGGTGGATTGTTTTCGCAAGCATTTGGCCGCACTGCCGCATTCGTTGTGAATGGAATTTCTTTTCTCATTGCCGCGGCACTCTTTGCCGCTATTCAAACAAAAATGCAAGAACACCGTGCGCACCAGCCTGGTGATGCGAAGCGACCACGAATGCGTCCATTTGACGACATGAAAGAAGCTCTACATTTAGCCCGTCAAGACAAAGTCATTTTGGCTCTTGTTGCATCGAAAACAACCTTTGCAGTGGGTGCCGGCATTGTCAGCCAGCTTGCAGTACTTGCCTCTGACGTTTTTAAATCGGGCGATGCAGGACGCGGCTTGCTCATTGGCGTGCGTGGTATTGGCTCAGGGCTCGGCCCCATTATTGGTGCACGATTTGCGAAGGGCAACCTGCAAAAACTTCTCTTCACGTGCGGTATTGCTGGGCTCTTGTTCTCTGTGTTTTATTTGGGCGCTGCCGCAAGCCCCAACATCGCCATTGCAGCCATCTGCGTAGCACTTGCTCACTTTGGTGGCGGAGCACAATGGACACTCTCGTCGTATGGCTTACAGATGCGTTCCCCCGATGCCGTGCGCGGGCGCGTACTTGCAGGTGACTTTGCCATTGTTACTCTCATGCTGAGTTTGTCGAGTGCCGCGTCGGGCTTACTTGCCGATGCTGTTGGGGTGCGCGTCACCATTGCAGTGTTTGCAGTCACCGCTGCGTTTGCAAGTATTGGTTACCTTGTGCTGACAAAACCTATGAGAGAGCGTCTGCGCACCGAGCAGCAGCATCCATAAGGTTCTTTGCTCGCAAATCGCCAACAATATTGTTAGCAAGCTTGTTCATTACATAACCAAAGGCAAGTTCACGCTGGGGTTGCAAGAAAGCAACTGAACCACCAAAACCCGGGTGACCACAACTGCCCTCGCCCGCATATGGCGTGAAATCGGAAGCCGTCATGTAACCCATTGCAAACGATGTAGGACCAATTAAGCAAGTGTCGGGTTCGTTCTTTGGAGTTTGCACCATAAACGCTGCATCACGCATCGCGCCAGACAAGAGCTGCACCCCATTCACAGGGTGTTGCAAAGCGGCATACATCGCAGCAAGCGACCGCGCGTTGGTGACACCATTTGCCGCAGGAATTTCTGCACGCAATACATCACTGCGGTTCATGAGACCTTCGCCCGTCCACGAACCCGAGAGCGATAAAGCTTTTCCACCTGGTGTATTTGGCCCCATGAACTGTTCGAGCAACTCACGTGTCTTTTTTGCTTCCTCAGATTCAGGCTCTGTCGACTTTTCACGGCCTTGACCCATTAACAGTGGCACTATCCGGTGCTCCAATGCCTCGGGAAGCCCCACGTAAATTTCTACGCCAAGTGGACCTGCAATTTCTTCCTGAATGAACTGCCCCACTCCTCGACCATCAACACGACGAATGAGCTCGCCGGCCAACCAACCAAACGTGAGTGCGTGATACCCATGCGCTGTGCCCGGCTCCCACAACGCGGCCATGCCCGCAAGCTCTGCAGTAATGGTGTTCCAGTGCAGAATTTCTTCTAGTTCCATGTGGCGCTCAACGGTGTACAAACCTGCTTGATGCGACAGCAACTGCGCAACAGTGACGTTGCCTTTACCGTTTTGAGCAAACTCTGGCCAATAGTGAGCAACAGGCAACTCATAGCTGAGAAGACCGCGTTCAACACACATTGCTACCGCAGTTGCCGTGACACCTTTGGTGGTACTAAAGACCAATTGCAAGGAGTCAACTGCATACTCTTTTGTTTTTGTGCGATCAGTCCAGCCGGAGAGAAGGTCGACGACCAATTCACCTTTGTGATACACCGCAACGCCACAACCCACTTCTTCACCTGCAGCAAAGTTGGTGTGCACAGCATCGCGCACTTGTTCCCAACCTGGCGCACATGTACCCGAGAGGGGAAGGCTAGACATGCCTAGATGCTGTCAACGATGTCGCGCAGTATCTCGATTTGCTTTGCGGCATCGGGGCCAACGGGGTTGACCGACAAAACGGTGACGCCAGCTTCTTTGAATGCTGCGACACGCTCGGCGATGAAGTTCTTTGGCCCCACCAAGTTGGTGAGTTCAAGCATTTCGGTAGGAACAGCACCAGCTGCTTCTTCTTTTTTGCCGTCGAGATACAGGTCTTGCACCAATTTTGCTTCTGCTTCATACCCATAGGCCGAGCAAATATCGTTGTAGAAGTTCTTGCCACGAGCACCCATGCCGCCGATGTACAACGCACTGCTGGGGCGCACCATGTCAAGAATTTTGGCTTTGGTGTCGCCCACGTTGCCTTCGCCAATGGCAAGAATGCCGCCCGCACTGATGTCGAGTGGCTTCAGGTCTTTACTGCGCTTTGCAGTGCCGGCCTTCAACTGCTTGCCCCATACTTTGTCGAACTTTTCTGGTACGAACATGATGGGCAACCAACCGTCGGCCAACTCTGCAGTTGCCTCGACGCTGAGACCCTTCAAACTTGCCCACCAAATGGGGATGTCGGCACGCAATGGGTGGTTGATGAGCTTGAGCGGTTTACCCAAGCCAGTTCCTTCGCCCGCTGGCAAAGGTGCTGTGACGGTTTGACCCTGATAGTTGAGAGCCTTTTCACGCTTCCACACTTCTCGGCACACTTCGATGTATTCCTTAATGCGCTGCATTGGCTTCTCATAAGGAACGCCATGGAAACCTTCCACTACTTGTGGGCCCGATGCACCCAACCCAAGAATGAAGCGTCCGTCGCTGACATAGTCGCAACCAGCGCCGGTCATTGCCATGAGCGCTGCAGAACGCGAGTACACGTTCACAATGCCTGTTCCAATTTCCACGCGATTGGTGATTGCAGCAAGGTAACCCACTTGCGAAATGGCGTCGAAACTGTATGCCTCGGCAATCCACACCTGATCGAGACCAGCTTTTTCTAGTTCTACAACACGTGCAGCAGCGTCTTTAAAGCCACCTGCATAGTTGACCATCATTGACAGTTTCATTCCTACCCCCATGAGTTACTACTGAGTACACCTTACGATTTATCGGCCCCTAATGCCCAATTCAAGTTGCCCGAGCGAAAACCAGCAAGGTCGAGGGTGACGTACTGATACCCCAACGGCTCAAGAGCGCCCACAATGCTGTTGTGCAACTCAGCTGCACGGGCAATGTCGCTGGCATCGAGCTCAATACGGGCCGTTTTCCCTTCATGACGCACCCGCATGTTTCCCACGAAACCCAATTGTCGCATTGCTGCCTCTGCACGATCGATGGTGCTGAGCAGCCCCACAGTGACCGCGGTTCCGTATGGAACACGACTTGCTAAACACGCAGCTGCTGGCTTATTCCAGGTGCGCAGCCCCATTGCTTGCGATAGGTCACGAATTTCTGCTTTCGACAGGTTCGCCACCACAAGGGGGAACACTGCGCCTTTCAGTTCTGCAGCCTGTTGACCCGGGCGATGATCACCGAGGTCATCAACATTCACGCCGAGTGTGATGTGTGCGCTGCGCTCGCGAGCAATGGGCACCAACACATCCATGAGTTCGTCTTTGCAATGAAAGCAACGGTCGCCACTATTTGCAATGTATTCGGGTCGACTTGTTTCATTGGTGAGAAATGTTTGCCAATTCAGGCCCCACTCTGTGGCAAGTGCACGACAATCGTCGGCTTCACTTGCCGCCAAAGATGCCGATACTGCCGTAGCGCACAAGACGTTGTTTGCCCCTAAAACCAAGGTGGCAAAGGCGCCAAGAAATGCTGAGTCGGCTCCACCACTAAAGGCCACCACCACATTTCCCATCGATTCGATGGAAGTTCGCAGCGCATCGACCTTTACAGACGAGGGAGGAAGGCAAATGGCGCTCGACATATTGCTCATCTGTCTATCGTGACATGCCAGCATTACGCGACTTCGCCCAAAGCATGAGAAACTAGCCACAATGACACAACACCAGATGCACGAAATCCGCTCCGGCCTGCATCTCCATTGCATCGCATGGGGCGAACCCACTCTTCCCGAGGCCCCCATGCTCTTGGTGCACGGTCTTGCCTCGAATGCTCGGCTGTGGGACGGCGTTGCCGAGCACCTCGTCGACCTTGGCCACTATGTGGTGGCCATCGACCAGCGTGGGCACGGGCAAAGTTCCAAACCCGACGACGGTTTCGATATGAGTACCGTTGCCCATGACCTTGAACTCTTCATTACACAACTCGGGTTACATCGCCCCGTTGTTGCTGGTCAGTCGTGGGGCGCCAACGTAGTTATTGAACTTGCTGTACGCGCACCGCACTTAGTGCGCGGCGTGTGTGCGGTTGATGGTGGCACCATTCAATTACAAAAACATTTTCCCGAATGGGAAACGTGTGAACAACAACTGCGCCCGCCCAACTTGCTTGGCACACCTGCAACGCGACTCGAAGGCGCCATTCGCGCGCACCACTCCGATTGGCCAGAAGCAGGCATTCGCGGCGCAATGGCAAATATGGAAGTACTCGCCGATGGCACCATTCGCCCGTGGCTCTCATTAGAACGGCACCTCAAAGTGTTGCGCGGTTTGTGGGAACACAATCCCGAAGAACGCTTCCCCCATATTTCTGTACCTGTTCTCTTCATGCCTGCTGTGGGCAGCGGTGAAGCTGCTTGGGCGGTCGACAAAAAAGAAGCGGTGGCACGTGCACTTGAATTACTGCCCAAAGGCGCAGCGAATTGGTACGAACCAGCCGACCACGACCTTCATGCGCAGTTTCCACAACGAGTTGCACAAGAATTACACGACGCCTCAGTGAACGGATTTTTCATATAACCATGAGTACCACTGCACGCATACTTGCCATCATGGGTTCTGGCGAAACCTCACCCACCATGGTGAAAACACATCGCCAACTCATTGCGCGCCTCTCACAACCCAATGCAGTAGTGCTCGACACACCATATGGATTTCAAGAAAATGCTCCCGAGCTTGCACTGCGCGCTGTCGAGTACTTCGAGGTCAGCGTGAATACTGCAATTTCGCCACTTGGCCTCACTCGCATGATTAGTGCCGACGCATTGGCTGTTCAACAAGGCCTCAGCGCACTCACCGACGCCGACTACGTATTTGCCGGGCCGGGCTCGCCCACCTACGCACTTCGTCAATGGAAAAATACTCAGGTGTCGCACATCTTGCATGAAAAATTGCAACGCGGCGGCATTGTTACTTTTGCTTCGGCTGCTGCTCTCACCTTAGGAACCCGAACAGTTCCTGTGTATGAAATTTATAAATGCGGTGAAGAGCCATATTGGCTTGAAGGTCTCAACTTGCTTGGCGAATTTGGCATACCTGCAGTGGTGATTCCGCATTACAACAACGCCGAAGGTGGCCACCACGACACACGGTTTTGTTATCTCGGTGAAACGCGCCTCAACATGCTTGAACAACAACTC